>JBAIYN010000228.1:0-4942 GCA_037915775.1 Burkholderiales bacterium
GCGTTCGCCTATTCGGACGACATCTCCGAATCGGCGCTGATCGAAGCCGCGCGCACCGTGCGGTCGATCGCGCGCACCGGCGGCGGCGCAGCGAAGATCGCGGCGGGTTTCAAGGCGCGCGCCGCCACGCCGCTGTATGCGGCGATCGATCCGGTCGCGTCGATGGATGCCGTGCAGAAGGTGAAGCTGCTCGAGCGCATCGAGCAGATGGCGCGTGCGCGCGATGCGCGCGTGAAGCAGGTGATGGCAAGCATCAGCGGCGAATACGACGTCGTGCTGGTCGCGCGTGCGGACCGGAAGGCGGCGCCCCTGCTCACCGCGGACGTGCGGCCGCTGTCGCGCGTGTCGCTGACGGTGATCGTCGAGGAAGGCGACCGGCGCGAGCAGGGTTTTTCGGGTGGCGGCGGCCGGGTCGATCTGGCTTATTTCACCGACGAGCGCCTCGCGGGTTACGTGCAGGTAGCGGTCGACATGGCGCTCGTCAATCTGCGCGCGCAGCCGGCGCCGGCGGGCGTAATGACCGTGGTGCTCGGTTCGGGCTGGCCCGGCATCCTGCTGCACGAAGCGATCGGGCACGGTCTCGAAGGCGACTTCAACCGCAAGGGATCGAGCGCATTTTCGGGCCGCGTCGGCCAGCGCGTGGCGTCGAAGGGCGTCACCGTCGTCGACGACGGCACGATTCCAGAGCGGCGCGGCTCGCTGTCGGTCGATGACGAGGGCAATCCGACGTCGCGCACGGTGCTGATCGAGGACGGCATCCTGCGTGGCTACATCCAGGATTCTCTGAATGCGCGCCTGATGAAGGTCGCGCCGACCGGCAACGGCCGCCGCGAGTCCTTCGCGTTCCTGCCGATGCCGCGCATGACCAACACCTACATGCTCGGCGGGGAGCACGCGCCCGAGGAGATCATCGGCTCGGTCCAGAAAGGCCTGTACGCAACGAACTTCGGCGGCGGACAGGTCGACATCACGAACGGCAAGTTCGTGTTCAGCATGGCCGAGGCGTACCTGATCGAGAACGGCCGCGTCACCGCGCCGGTCAAGGGCGCCACGCTGATCGGCAACGGCCCCGATGCATTGACGCGGGTGACGATGGTCGGCAACGACATGCGGCTCGATCCCGGCATCGGCGTGTGCGGCAAGGACGGTCAGAGCGTGCCGGTCGGTGTCGGCCAGCCGACGCTGCGGATCGAGGGGTTGACCGTCGGCGGAACCGGCTGAAGGTCCAGCGGCGGCCGCATCCACGGCTGACCGCGCGCAAGTAAACGGCCGCAAGCGCGCCGCATAATCCGCGCACCGCCCGCTCGCCGGGCAAAGGGCGCGATCGGCCGAGAAGACCCTTGCGACTCCCCTTTCCGAAGTTCATGCCGCCGATCGTGTGGCTGGTGCGCCTGCTGGTCGGCGCCTACCCGCGCTGGATCGGTTGCTCGCCGAAGGCCACTCAGCGTATCTACTTCGCGAACCACACCAGCCACATGGACACGGTCGTGCTTTGGGCAGCGCTGCCGGGCGCGTTGCGCGCGAACACCAGGCCGGTTGCCGCAAAGGATTACTGGGGCGGCGGCGGACTGCGCACCCGCATCGCGCAGGACGAACTGAACGTCGTGATGATCGAACGCTCCCGCGACGACCGCACCGGGGATCCGCTCGATCCGCTGCGCGAGGCGCTGGATCACGGCTTTTCGCTGATCTTCTTCCCGGAAGGGACTCGTTCGCCGCAGCCGCTGCCCGGAGCCTTCAGGAGCGGGCTGTACACGCTGGCGAAGGAATTTCCGCAGGTGGAGCTGATTCCCGTGTACCTGGAAAATCTTCACCGCAGCATGCCCAAGGGCGCGCTGCTGCCGGTTCCGATCATCTGCACGGTGCGCTTTGGCACGCCCATCGCGCTGGCCGACGGCGAATTGAAAGAGCAGTTCCTGTCACGGGCGAGGAACGCGGTGATTGCGCTCGCCAACGGAGATCATCCGCATGTCGTTGACGCCCAATGAGACCTTTCTCGTCGTGCTGGCCGGCCTGGTCCTGCTGATCTCGACCGCGACCGTGCTTGGCTCCTGGCTTGCGGCGCGCACCACCGATCTCGACAAGCTGGCCTGGGTCGGGCAGCTGAACGGGCGCATTCGCGGGTCCTGGCTGATCGTGCTTCTGTTCGCGGTCGGGTTCGCCGTCGGCGACGTCGCGCTGGTGCTGCTGTTCGCGATCGCTTCGTTCTTCGCCCTGCGCGAATTTGTCGCGCTGACGCCGATCCGCGCCAGCGACCACTGGGCGCTCGTGATCGCGTTCTATCTGGTGATCCCCGTGCAGTACTTGCTCGTCGCCGGCGGCGGCTACAGCATCTTCTCGATCTTCATTCCCGTGTACGTGTTCCTGCTGCTGCCGGTCGTGATGGCGCTGAAGCTGGACACGGTCGATTACCTGCAGCGCGTGGCGAAGGTGCAGTGGGGCCTGATGATCAGCGTCTATTGCGTCAGCCACGCGCCGGCAATCGCCGGCCTGCAGTTGCCGGGTTACGAGGATCGCGGCGCGCTGCTGCTGCTGTACTTCCTGCTGGTGTTGCAGGTCTCCGAACTGCTGGCGGTGGTCGCCAGCGCGGCGCTCGGCCGCACGCCGCTGCGGTCCAACCCGAACAAGAGCAAGGAGGGCGTGCTGCTTGGTGGTATCGGCGCAACACTTGTGGGCACGGCCCTTTGGTGGATGACCCCGTTCACCTGGTCGGAATCGACGCTGATGTCGGCGGCAATCGTGACCGCCGGCTTCATGGGCGGGTTGGTACTCAGTTCCGTCAAGCGCAGCCTGGGTGCTCGGGACTGGGCCGGAGAAGGCGAAATGCTGTCCCGCGGCGTGCTGGAGCGCCTGGACGCCTTGACGTTCGCGGCGCCGGTGTTCTTCCATCTGACCGTGTTCTTCTTCCTACCCTGACCGGACCGTACATCAAAGAAATCGCACCTTGTTGCGGCAAGTGCTTGCGCACCCGCGACGGAAGGCGAATATTCATGCCAATGGTGTATTGGCGATCTGCGGCGGAAGCGCTTCAATGGTCGCAGTTGCGTTGTGGCTCCAACCAAGCTGAATCGAGGGGATGGGTCATGATGGCTAGTCAGGGGCAGGGCCTGCATGTGGGTCGCGCGCTCGCGCCATGCGCGTTGCTGTATCTGCTTGCGTTGCCGGCCTCGGCGCAGGTCGGCGCGATCGGCCTCGGAATCGAACCCGTGACGGGCAGCTCCGCGGATTACCGGTTGGCGGACGCTCCTTTCGGCAGCGCGCTTCGCTCGCCGCTGCTACCCGGCCAGTTACGCCTCGAGGCGACCGCTTCGCTCGCGCCGCGGCATGAACTGCGGTTCAGCACCTGGACCGCGGGTGTCGGCGGCCTGGAGTCGATTCCCGGCGTATCGCTCGCCACCCTGACGTCGGACACGGTGCTGCGGCTCGACTCGCCGCGCGCGACCTATCGATACACCTTCCTGACACAGCGCGACTGGGCATGGAAGCTGGGACTTTCGGCCAACATCCGCGATCTCGGCGACAACCTGCGTCCGGGGCTTGGCCTGGCGGACCGGCTGCGGTTCGGCTCCCTTCCCCTGCTGCACTTTGCCGGCGAAGGCCGATTCGCATCGCGCTGGCGTCTGGCGTTCGACGCCGACGGTCTGATGACCCCGCGCGGACGGACCCTGGATCTCGGGCTGCGCGTGAATTACGCGCTGACCCCGAACTTCCTGCTGTTCGGCGGGTATCGATTGACCGACTCGGCGGGCGATGCGGAAGAGTTCTACGGCGCGGGCCTGTCGAACGCGGCCAATTTCGGGCTGCGCTACCGGTTCTGACGGCTGACCGCGCTCGGCTTGCCGCGGCGCGGCAAAGTCGGGTAAAGTCAAGTCCGCGTCAGACAGGCAAGACGATGAATTTCAACCCCGCTCGCTTTTTCTTTTTCCGGTTTTATGGCTTTTTCCGGCCACTGGCGGTAAGAGTCGAGCGGCGCACGTAGAAGCGAAACCGAATCCGACCCGAACCGCCAGGCCCAAAACCTGGCGGTTTTTTTTCGCCGGGAGGGCCGACCCGACCCGCAGGCCCCAAGATGGACGGAAGCAAGCCAATGAGATACATGACCGACGATCTCCGCATCAAGGAGATCAAGGAGCTCACTCCCCCCGCGCACCTGCTGCGCGAATTCCCCTGCACGGACAAGGCCTCGCAGACGGTGTTCGACGCCCGCAATGCCGCGCACCGGATCCTGCATGCGATGGATGATCGGCTGCTGGTCGTGATCGGCCCGTGTTCGATCCACGATCCGAAGGCCGCACTCGAATACGCGGACCGCCTGCTCGAGCAGCGCCGCCGCCTTGCGGGCGAGCTCGAGATCATCATGCGCGTGTACTTCGAGAAACCGCGCACCACGGTGGGCTGGAAGGGCCTGATCAACGATCCGGATCTCGACGGCAGCTTCCGCATCAACCACGGACTGCGCGTCGCACGCGAACTGCTGTGGGACATCAACGAAAAGGGATTGCCGGCCGGCTGCGAATACCTGGACATGATCACGCCGCAGTACATCGCCGATTTCGTCGCCTGGGGCGCGATCGGCGCGCGCACGACCGAATCGCAGGTGCACCGCGAACTGGCGTCCGGCCTGTCGTGCCCGGTCGGCTTCAAGAACGGCACCGACGGCAATGTCAGGATCGCGGTGGATGCCATCCGCGCCGCCGCCAGCCCGCACCATTTCCTCTCGGTGACCAAGGCCGGCCATTCGGCCATCGTCTCCACCAATGGCAACGAGGACTGCCACGTCATCCTGCGCGGCGGCAAGGAAGCCAACTACGACGCCGCGCACGTCGACGCCGCCTGCCAGGATCTCGCCAAGGCCGGCCTCGCCGCGCGCGTGATGATCGACTTCTCCCACGCCAACAGCCGCAAGGACTTCACGCGCCAGATCGAGGTGGCGCAGGACGTC
>JBAIYN010000216.1:0-10072 GCA_037915775.1 Burkholderiales bacterium
TACGGGATGCTCGTGTTCGCGATCATCGCGGTGTTCGTGGCCGGATTGATGGTGGGCCGCACGCCCGAGTATCTCGGCAAGAAGATCGAGGCCTTCGAGATGAAGATGGCCTCGCTGGTGATCCTGATCCCGCCCTTCGTCGTTCTGATCGGGGCGGCGATCGCGGTCGTGACCAAGGCGGGGCTGGACGGACTGAGCAATCCCGGCGCGCACGGCTTTTCACAGATCCTGTACGCGTTCTCTTCGGCGGGCAACAACAATGGCAGCGCGTTCGCCGGCCTGTCGGCGAACACGCCCTTCTACAACTCGTCGCTCGGCATCGCGATGTGGCTCGCCCGCTACTGGCTGATGATCCCCGTGCTCGCGATCGCCGGCAGCCTGGCCGCGAAAAAGACGGTCCCGCCGTCATCGGGCACGTTGCCGACGCATACGCCGTTGTTCGTGGCGCTGCTGATCGGCACGGTACTGCTGGTAGGCGCGCTGACGTTCTTCCCGGCGCTAGCGCTCGGACCGATCGTCGAGCATCTGATGCTGTTCGGGAGCAGGGCATGAGCAAGCACAAGTTGGTCGTGCGGGCTTTCGACCCGCAGATCGTCCGCGGCGCGTTGATCGGCGCGTTCACGCGCCTGTCGCCGGCGGAACAATGGCGCAATCCGGTCATGTTCATCGTGCTGCTCGGCGCCGTGCTGACGACGCTGCTCGCCTATGACCATGCCGATACGTTCAATGTGTCGGTCGCGGTCTGGCTCTGGTTGACGCTGCTGTTCGCCAATTTCGCGGAAAGCCTCGCGGAGGGGCGTGGCAAGGCCCAGGCCGCGAACCTGCGCGCCGCCAAGCAGGAGACGCCGGCGCTGCGGCTGGCCGAGCCGCGCCGCGACGCTCCGCGCGAGACGGTGCTGGCGAGCGCGCTGCGCAAGGGCGATGTGGTCCTCGTCGAGTCGGGCCAGGTGATCCCGGGCGATGGCGATGTGATCGAGGGTGCCGCGTCGGTCGATGAAAGCGCGATCACCGGAGAATCTGCGCCGGTCGTGCGCGCCGCCGGCGGCGATCGCACGTCGGTGACCGGAGGCACGCGCGTGCTGTCGGACTGGCTGATGGTGCGCATCGCCGCGAATCCCGGCGAGGCGTTCCTCGACCGGATGATCGCGATGGTCGAAGGCGCAAAGCGCAAGCGCACGCCGAACGAAATTGCCTTGTCGATCCTGCTCGCCGCACTGACGCTGATCTTCCTCGTTGCGGTGGCCACACTGCTGCCGTTTTCACTGTATGCGGTTGCGAGCTCGAAGCAGGGCGAAGTCGTCACGCTGACGGTGCTGGTCGCGCTGCTGGTATGCCTGATCCCGACCACGATCGGCGGGCTGCTGTCGGCGATCGGCATCGCCGGCATGGACCGGATGATCCAGGCCAACGTGGTCGCCACGTCGGGACGTGCGATTGAGGCGGCCGGCGATGTCGACGTGCTGCTGCTCGACAAGACCGGCACGATCACGCTCGGCAACCGGCAGGCGGCGAAATTCTGGCCGGCGCCTGGCGTGACCGAGAAGGAGGTCGCCGACGCCGCGCAGCTTGCGTCGCTGGCGGACGAGACGCCGGAAGGCCGCTCGATCGTGGTACTGGCCAAGTCCTACGGCATACGCGGGCGCGAACTGAACGAAATGAATGCCCGTTTCGTCCCGTTCACCGCGCAGACACGCATGAGCGGCATCGACATCGGCGACCGGCGCATCCGCAAGGGCGCCGCCGATGCCATCGAGTCGTGGCTGCAGTCGCAAGGCAGGACGCTGGAGCGAAAGTTGCGAGTCGATGTCGACCAGATCGCGACCCAGGGCGCGACACCGCTGATCGTCGCCGACAACAGGCGCGCGCTCGGCGTGATCGAACTGCGCGACATCATCAAGGGCGGCATCAAGGAGCGCTTCGCGCAGTTGCGCCGCATGGGCATCAAGACCGTGATGATCACTGGGGACAACCGGCTGACCGCCGCGGCGATCGCGGCCGAAGCCGGCGTCGACGATTTCCTGGCCGAGGCGACGCCGGAGGCCAAGCTCAAGCTGATCCGCGACCAGCAGGCGCAGGGGCGGCTGGTCGCGATGTGCGGCGACGGCACCAACGACGCCCCGGCGCTCGCGCAGGCCGACGTTGCGGTGGCCATGAACACGGGCACGCAGGCAGCGAAGGAAGCTGGCAACATGGTCGACCTCGATTCGAACCCGACCAAGCTGATCGAGGTGGTCGAGATCGGCAAGCAGATGCTGATGACGCGCGGCGCGCTGACGACGTTTTCGATCTCCAACGACGTCGCCAAGTACTTCGCGATCATTCCGGCCGCGTTCGCGACCACTTATCCGCAGCTGAATGCGCTGAACGTGATGGCGCTCGCGTCGCCGGTCTCGGCGATATTGTCGGCGGTGATCTTCAACGCGCTGATCATCGTCGCGCTGATCCCGTTGGCACTCAGGGGCCTGAAGCTGCGTCAGGACACCGCGGCTGCGATCCTGCGGCGCAATCTGATGATCTATGGACTCGGCGGACTGATCGTGCCGTTCATCGGCATCAAGGCGATCGACCTCGTGCTGGCCGCACTCGGAGTCGCGTAGGAGAAGATCATGCTGAAGGATCTCAAACGGGCTGCGATGCTCTTTGTGCTGCTCACCGCGATCACCGGACTCGTCTACCCGCTGCTCGTCGCCGGCATCGCACAGACGCTCATGCCGTACCGGGCCAACGGCAGCCTGATCCTCCGTGACGGCAAGCCGCTCGGGTCGGAATTGATCGGACAGCCGTTCTCCGATCCCAAGTACTTCTGGAGCCGACCGTCCGCGACCGCGCCGCAGCCATACAACGGCCTGGCTTCCAGCGGCTCGAATCTGGGGCCGACCAACCCGGCACTGGCTGATGCGGCCAGGGATCGGGTCGCTGCGTTGCGTGCGGCGAATCCGCAGAGCAAGGGCCCGATCCCGCAGGATCTCGTCACGGCGTCGGCGAGCGGGCTCGATCCGCAGATCAGCCCGGAGGCCGCCGAATATCAGGTCGCACGCGTCGCGCGCGCGCGCGGTATCGCCGATGCCCGGGTACGCGCGCTGGTGGCGCAGCACACGCATGAACGTTGGCTCGGCGTGCTCGGCGAACGCCGCGTCAACGTGCTGACTCTGAACCTCGCGCTCGATGCCCTGCGCTGACTCAACAGCGGCCAGTCGAATGTCCAGGCCAGCACCATGAACGAGCGCCGCGCCGATCCTGACGCACTGCTCGCGCACGTGCAGGCCGAGGAGCGCACCGCGAAACGCGGCAAGCTGAAGATCTTCTTCGGTGCGACAGCGGGGGTCGGCAAGACCTACGCGATGCTGGAGGCGGCGCAGCGCAAGAAGGCTGAGGGAGTCGACGTGGTCGTGGGCTATGTCGAACCGCATGGCCGCGCCGAGACCGAAGCGCTGCTGGTTGGCCTGGAGGCCATTCCCTATCTGATGCTGCGCGAAGGCGAGGCGCTCGTGCGCGAATTCGACCTCGATCGCGCGCTGGCACGCAAGCCGCAGGTGCTGCTCGTTGACGAACTGGCGCACACCAATGCAGTCGGCGCGCGGCACGCCAAGCGCTGGCAGGACATCGAGGAAATGCGCGATGCGGGCGTCGAAGTCTGGACCACGGTCAACGTGCAGCATCTGGAAAGCCTGAACGACGTGGTCGCGGGCATTACCTCGATCCGGATGCAGGAGACGGTGCCCGACACGGTTTTCGAGTCGGCCGACGAGGTCGAACTGATCGATCTACCGCCGGACGACCTGCTGCAGCGGCTGCGCGACGGCAAGGTGTACGTGCCCGAGCGGGTGCGCGTCGCGCTCGATAACTTCTTCCGCAAGGGCAACCTGATCGCGTTGCGCGAGCTTTCGCTGCGCAAGACTGCCGAACGCGTCGATGCGGCGATGGATCGCTACCGGATGACCAAGGGGATCGCCGAGCCCTGGGCAGCCGGCGAACGCGTGATGGTCGGAATCGGGCCGGCGAGCGAGGGCGAAACGCTGGTGCGGGCGGGCAAGCGACTTGCGGCCGCCCTGCATGCACCCTGGATCGTCGTTTACGTCGAGACGCCGGATCTACTGCGTCTGCCGGACGCCGAGCGCAATCGGCGCATCGCATGGCTGCGGCTTGCCGAGACGCTCGGCGCGGAAGCGGTGACGCTCGGCGGTCACTCGGCGGCGGACGAGCTCGTCAGCTATGCGCGCACCCGCAACGTCACCCGCCTGCTGCTGGGAGAGCCCAGTCGGCGCGGCGCGATTCGCTGGCTACGCCCGTCGACCGTCGATGTCGTGATGCGTGGGGCCAAGGGCGTTGACGTGACCGTGGTCAAGACGACGGAGGCGATGCGCCTTGCCAGGTCCCCGCTGATTGTCCGCAGCGCCGCGTATCTGGCGCCGGCGCCGTCGGGCAAGACGCGCTGGCCGGGGTATGCGTGGTCGATCGGCGCCGTCGCCTTCGCAACCGCCCTTGCATGGTATGCGCGGCCGGTACTGAACGAACCGAACATCGTGATGATCTACCTGCTGGAGATCGCGCTCGTGGCACTGCGCTTCGGCCGGGGTCCATCGGTGGTCGCCTCGGTGGCGAGCACGCTCGCCTACAACTTCTTCTTCGTGCCGCCGCTGTTCACGTTCAACGTTGCAGATGGCCAGTACCTGATCACGTTCGCGGTGTTGATGGGCGTTGGCCTGGTCATCGGGCAGCTGATGGCAAGCGTGCGGCTGCAGGCGCGCGTGGCCGGCCACCGCGAGCGTCGCACCGCGCTCCTGTACGCGATGACACGCGAGCTGACCGCCACGCGCGGCGAAGAGAACACCGCGCGGGTTGCGGTCCGCCACATCGGCGAGGTGTTCGATTCGCAGGTTGTCGTATTGCTGCCGGACGCGACGGGTCGTCTGCAGTATCCGCGCCCGTCGCCGCAGCGCGAGTCCTTCCGCGGCGCCGATCTTTCGGTGGCGCAGTGGGTACAGGATCACGGCCAGCCGGCCGGCATCGGTACCGACACCTTGCCGGGAGCGGCCGCGCGCTACCTGCCGCTTTCGGCGAGCGATGCCGCCGGCAAGCCGCTCGGGGTGCTCGCGGTGTTGCCCGCGAATCCGCGCCGCGTGCTGCTGCCCGAGGCGGCGCACCTGCTCGAGACTTTTTGCGCGCAACTGGCGCTCGCGCTGGAGCGCGCGCAGCTCGCCGAGCGGGCACAGGCGGCGGCGGTGCAGGCCGAGACCGAAGCGCTGCGCAACAGCCTGCTGGCGGCGATCTCGCACGACATGCGCACACCGCTGGCCGTGATCAGTGGTGCGGCAAGCACGCTGATCGAAAATGGGGAACGCCTGAATCCGCGCGAGCGCAGCGACCTTGCGCAAGGAATCGCCAGCGAAGCGGCGCAGATGACGCAGCTTGTCGGCAACGTGCTCGACATGATGCGCCTGGAGTCGGGGTCGACGCAGATCCGTGCCGACTGGCTTGCACTGGAGGAGCCGGTGGCGAGCGCATTGCGCCGTCTTCAGGGACCGCTGGCCCGGCACCACGTAGCGGTGCGCATCGACGCGGATCTGCCGCTGCTGAAGGCGGATGCGGTGCTGATCGAGCAACTCGTCTACAACCTGCTCGACAATGCGGCGCGCCACACCCCGGCCGGCACGCATGTCGAGGTTCGTGCGCTGGCCAGACAAGATTGGATCCACCTGATCGTGTCCGATAATGGCCCGGGGTTTCCGCCCGGGATCGACCCCGATGCGCTGTTCGAGAAGTTCCAGCGCGCTCAGCCACCCGGCACGCCGGCGGACCAGCGCTCGCCGGGTTCCGCCGGCGGGGTCGGACTTGGCCTCGCGATCTGTCGTGCCATCGTCCGCGCGCACGGCGGCGAAATCCGCGCAGAGCGCAATCCGGCTGGCGGTGCCCTATTCGAGGCCACCCTGCCGTTGGCATCCGGCCCGGCCCCGGTGCCGCGGGAAACCGAGGCTGCGTGACACAGCAGCAGCACGCCATCCTTGTGGTCGACGACGAGCCGCAGCTGCGTGTGCTTTTGCGCACTGCGCTGACAGCGGCGGGCTTCCGCGTGATCGAAGCGGAGAACGGTCGGCGCGGGCTGATCGAGGCGTCCAGCCACAAGCCGGACGCCGTGATCCTGGACCTGGGGTTGCCGGATATCGACGGACAGGAGGTGGTGCAAGGCATCCGCGCCTGGTCGTCGATGCCGATCGTCATCCTTTCGGCGCGCACCGACGAACCGCAGAAGATCCGCGCGCTCGATGCAGGCGCTGACGACTATGTGACCACGCCGTTCTCGGTGCTGGAACTTCTGGCGCGCCTGCGTGCGGCCCTGCGCCGCGCCGTGATCGGAGCCGAGGGGGTGGGTCCGCTCGTCCTCGGCGACGTGACGATCGATCTGGCGCGGCGGACGGCGACGAAGCGTGGTCAGCCGCTGCACTTCACGCCGATCGAGTATCGGCTGCTCGCGGCGCTGGCGCGCCACGCGGGGACCGTCGCCACGCAGCGGCAGTTGCTGCGCGAAGTCTGGGGACCGGATCACGTCGATCGGCCCCACTACCTGCGCGTCTACATGCGGCAGCTGCGCGGCAAGATCGAAGCCGATCCGTTGCAGCCGGGATACCTGTTGACCGAGATCGGGGTCGGCTACCGGCTGCTGCAGTCGGAATGACGGCCGCATCGACGCGTCAGCGCCGCGGTCTCACTCCTCGAGCAGCGAACGCAGCATCCACGCGGTCTTTTCGTGCACGTCGAGGCGCTGCGTCAGCAGGTCGGCGGTCGGCTGGTCATCGGCCTTGTCGACGCGCGGAAAGACCTCGCGCGCGGTCCGTGCGACTGCCTCGTGACCCTCGACCAGGATGCGCACCATCTCCATCGCCTTCGGCGGAGTCGACGGTGCGTCCTTGATCGACGCGAGCTTGCCGAACTGCGCATAGCTGCCCGGTGCCGGATAGCCGAGCGCGCGGATGCGCTCGGCGATCGGATCGACCGCGTTCCACAGTTCCGTGTACTGCTCCATGAACATCGCATGCAGCGTGTTGAACATCGGGCCGGTCACGTTCCAGTGGAAGTTGTGCGTCGTCAGATACAGCGTGTACGTGTCCGCGAGCAGCTTCGACAGCCCGTCGGCAATCGCCGCACGATCCTTCTCGTCGATGCCGATATCGATTGCCGGCGTGCGCTTGGTGTGTTTGTTCTTGGCCATGCTGTACCTCCAGAAGGGTGCAAGAATGGGCGTTGCGATTCCGTCGAAAGCGAATCCGGCGGTCAGCCGGCGCCGATGCCGTGGCCGATCAGCAACACGAGGCCCACGACATTGATCCCGAGGCCGAGCGCCAGGCGTCCGCGCTGCGGCCAGCGGATGAGAAGCGAATTGTTCCTGCGTGACGACATCGAATTGCTCCCGTATATGCGCGTGCAACGCGTGCGCCGGCCTGCGGGCGGCCTCAACGCGGATCTCAGCGCCCCGACGGCTGCTTTCCGGGTTGCCGCTCGGCACGTTGGCGAAGTGAATGTAGGCACCGGAGAGCCGCCGGTCCAATTCTCATTTTCTGTTGTCTCGATACACATTGGCTATCGAACCCGCCCCGCAAATCCCGCAAACGTATGAGGGGGAAATGCATTTGGTGAGTCGACGGAGGCGGGCGGGCAGCCGCATCCGCATCGAGGCGATCGGTTAGGCCCCGCCCGAGGTGAACTCGGACGCTCACACGCCGGTCGAAGCTGGTCCGGACGCCGCTGGCGGGATTATTCTCGCGACGCGCGCCGGTATGCTGGCATTCCCGCGCGCCAAGCTGCGCGGCGCGGGCCGTCAACTCAGGAGATCGCGATGAACATAAGCAAGAAATCGATCCTCGCCGCGGCAATTCTTGCCGCCGGCGCGTTCGCTGGCGGCAGCGCTTTCGCTGCCGACGTCAAATTGACATTGTCCGGCGCCAACGAGGTGCCCCCGGTGACAACCTCCGCAAGCGGAGAGGGCACGATCACGATCGCCGACGACGGCGCGGTATCGGGCAGCGTCACGACCAAGGGGATACAGGGAACGGCGGCGCACATCCACACGGGAGCCGCGGGCACGAACGGCCCGGTGATCGTGCCGTTCGTGAAGGATGGCGACACATTCAAGGCGCCCGCCGGGGCCAAACTGAATGCCGATCAGATGAAGGCGTTCAAGGCCGGCGGTTTGTACTTCAATGTGCACAGCGCCGCGCATCCGGGCGGCGAAATCCGTGCGCAGTTGAAGTAGCGCCTCGCGGAAGCGGCGAAACAGCGGGACCGAACGCGCCGGCGAGGTAACGCCGGCGCCTTCGCGTTCGTTCAGGTCTTGCCGTTCTGCGTCATCAGATAGTCGACGACGGTCTTGACCTGGTCTTCCGGCAGCGGCGCGCCGAAGACCTTGCGCATCTTCGTGACCTCGGCTTCCCATTGCGCGCGGGTCAGCGGCGGCTGCATGTAGATGTAGTCGGCCGAGTGGCAGATCACGCAGTAGGTCTGCGCGACCTGGACGCCGGGACCCGGCTTGAAATGCGCCGTTTCCTTCGGCAGATCGATCGACACCTTGTCGGCCGCGCTGGGTGTGGCGCAGGCGACCAGTCCGGCAAGGCCGAACGTCGCCACCAGGAGCTTGCTGAGTCGTTTCATCGGACGCTCCTTCAGGCGGCGGTGACGCGCACGGTTTCGACCACATTGCGCATGTAGCCGGCCGGGTTCCAGCGCGGCGTGATGCGTTGCGATTCGCCGTTGCGGTTGAACGCCATCACCTTCAGGTCGTACTGCCCCGGGCGATCCGGCTTGAATCCCGCCTCCCACGTGCGGAAACTGTACTTGCCGTAGTCCTTGCCCAGCTGCGTTTCGTTCCAGGAACGACCGCCGTCCAGCGACAACAGCACGCGGTCGATGCCGAAGCCGCCGTCGAATGCGATTCCCTTCACCACGGTGACCTGTCCGACGCGGACGCGCACGCCGTCGGGCACGTTGGTGATGAACGAGCGGGTCACCATCCGATTGATCGGCACCGTCCTCGGTATCGGCTGGCCCGGCTCGACACAGCCACAGGCGTTGTCCGGAATCCGGTACGCGGGATTCATCCAGAAATTGTTGTCGATGCTGCCGATGACTTCGACGTCGTCGAGCATCTTCACCCAGTAGGTCGCGAACCAGCCCGGCACGATCAGCCGCACCGGGTAGCCGTTGAGGAGCGGCAGCGGCTCGCCGTTCATGTGATAGGCGACGATCACGTCCTCATGCGTCGCGATGTCGACGTCGAGCGCCTTGATGAAGTCCGGTGTCGTCGTCATCGCCGGCACTTCCATTCCGTTCAGGCGCACCTGCTTTGCACCTGCCTGGATGCCGGCCTTGTTCAGGATGTCGCGCAGGCGTACGCCCTTCCACAGTGCGTTGCCCACCGCGCCGTTGGACCATTCGCCGCCGGCGACGCGCGGATCGAACAGGCCGCGACTGTTGCCCGAGCACTGGCACACCGCCGCGATCTCGACCTGCTCGAAATTGTTCATCAGGTCCCTGACGCTCAATTCGAGCGGCGTCTTCACCATCCCGTGGATCTTCATCCGGAATGCGGCGCCGTCCACCGCTGTGGGCACCCCCGACAGATGCCAGCGCACGAAGAAGGCGTCGTTCGGCGTGAATGCGTCGTTCAGCATCGACAGCGGCGTTTCGAGCTGGACCGGACGCTCGGTCATCACGATCAGCGGCCGCTTCTGCGGATATGCCGCGATCCGGCGGGTGCCGTTCACCATCGGCAACTGGATGGTCTCATCGGCGCCGGCGAGGCCGAACAGGCCCGTGCCGCCGAGCGCGGCGCCTGCTTGCAGCAACCTCCGTCGAATCTGATCCGGATGCGCGGGCGGACGTGGGGGTACCACCTTGCTCATTGTTCTCCTCCTTGGTTTGACTTGCGTTCCTTGCCATCGGGGCGGCTCGCGCGATTCGGCTGCACGCCCTCTTGTTGGTCAGCATTGAACGATCGCCTGCCAAAGCCCCACGCAGTTCGTTCGTTGGTCAGGGCGAAACCGCGAGCCTGAACGTCCGCGGGCAAGCCATGACCGGGGTC
>JBAIYN010000241.1:0-6920 GCA_037915775.1 Burkholderiales bacterium
GGACGCCGGCGCGGGAGGTGGCGCGGATGCTGTTCACCTCGCTCGAGTTCTTCGTCTTTCTCCCGCTCACGCTGCTGGTGTTCGCGCTGCTGCCGGCGCAGCGGCGCTGGATCGCGCTGCTCCTCGCAAGCTACGTCTTCTACGGCTTCGGCCGGCCGCTCAACCTCGTTTACCTCGGCGGCGTGACGCTGGTCGTGCTGGCGATCGGCTGGGCGCTCAGCAGGGCCACGCACCGGGCGGCTCGGATCGCGCTGCTGACCGGTGGCCTGCTCGCGGTGCTGGGCTCACTCGCCGCCTTCAAGTTCTACGACTTCGCCGCCGGCGACCTGGAACAACTCACAGGCGAACTGCTCGGCCAGGAATCCGGGTTCACGCTGCCGCGGCTCGGCGTCACTGCACCGGCCGGCTTCTCGTTCTATGCGTTCTCGGCGGCGAGCTACCTGATAGACACCTACGCGGGGCGCCTGGGTCCGCAGCACGGAGGCCAGGTCGCGCTGTACGTCGCGCACTTTCCGAAGATCTTCGCCGGGCCGATCGAGCGCGCCACCGCGTTCCTGCCGCAGCTCACCGACGGCCTGCGCGCCGACCCGGAGCGCTTCGTGCGCGGCCTGCAGCTGATCGGCTGGGGCCTGTTCAAGAAGGTCGTGATCGCCGACAACCTGGCGCCAATCGTCGACAAGAGCTTCAACATCGCCGCGTTCGCCTCGCCGATCGACCTGCTGATCGCGATCTATTTCTTCGCGTTCCAGATCTACTGCGACTTCTCCGGCTACGCCGACATTGCGATCGGCATCTCGCTGCTGTTCGGACTGCAGCTGATGGAGAACTTCCGCCGGCCGTATCTGGCGCGCAGCACGGCCGAGTTCTGGAGCGACCGCTGGCACATCTCGCTTGGCCGCTGGTTCCGCGACTATCTCTACATCCCGCTTGGCGGCAGCCGCGCCGGCGCGCAGCGCCTGTACCTGAACCTGATGCTCGTATTTCTCGTCAGCGGCCTGTGGCACGCGGGGCTCGGTTTCGGCGTCGGGTGGACCTTCCTCGTGTGGGGCGCGCTGAACGGCGCCTATCAGTGGGGCGGCGTCGCGTCGCGGCCGCTTTGGCGCCGCCTCGGCGATCGGCTGCCGCGCGTGCGCGACAGCGTGGCCCTGCTGGTGCTGCGCGTGCTGCTGACCTTCCACCTGATTCTCGTCACCTGGGTCTTCTTCCGCGCCAAGACGGTCAACGATGCGTGGCTGATTCTGAGCAAGATCGGCGCCAACCTCGCCCATGTTCCCGCGCTGATCGCGAAGTTCCCCTTCACCACCGACCACTGGCTCGGCTTCGCCCTGATCGCCCTGCTGATCGGAATCGAAATCGTCGACGAGCGCCGTTCGATCTTCCAGCGGCTGAACGCGAAACCGGCGGCACTGCGCTGGGCTGCGTACTACCTGGCCATCTTCGCGATGCTCGTCCTCGGGCGTTGGCAGGCGCGCGAGTTCATCTACATGCAGTTCTGACGATGAAACGCCTGCTCGTACCGGCTCTGCTGTTCATCGCGATCGGGCTCGCGCTCTACGCCGGTCTGTACGCGGCGGCCGAACGGCTGGTACAGCGCACCGGCCACAGCAATGCGTTCTTCAAGATGGCCAACCTGCAGGAGCGCAGCGTCGACTGGGTGATCCTGGGTGCCTCGCACGCGATGCCGCTGGACTTCGCCGACTTCAACGCGCAGATGCAGCAGGCCACCGGTCAGCGCATCGTGAATCTTGCCGCGCCCGGCGCGGGCCCGCTTTACAACCGCTTCGCGTTCGAGCATTTCCTGCGCGAGCACCGCGCCCGCAACCTGCTGTACGTCGTCGATTCGTTCGCGTTCTATTCGCGGACCTGGAACGAGGACCGCTTCGCCGACGCCAAGCTGCTGCGGCGCACGCCGTTCGATCCCGCGATCGCGCGGAGCCTGTGCAGCTACTCGACGAACGAAGGCGTGGACGCGCGCGCCCTCCTCGATTACGCATCCGGGTTCTCGAAGATCAACAACCGGGAGCGCTTCCAGCGCGACCAGTGGGAGGGCGAGGCGCAGTTCGAGCGCGCACAGCGCCCGTCGTCGACCGCGGTCGGCAAGCGGATCGACTATCTGTATGCCGACGGAACCTCGGCCGAAAAGCTCACGCGCTATCTCGGCGTGCTCTTTGACGTGGTCAAGCGTGCCCAGCGCGAAGGCATGCGCGTCGTCGTCATCAAGATGCCCTTACCGCCGCCGTTTCGAGATCGCCTTCCGGACGAGGCCGCCTTCGACAGCGCGCTGCAACGCCTGCTCGCGCAGCACGCGGTCGACTTCCACGACTTCTCTGCGGCGAGTCCGGATCCACGCAAGTACTTCGACACCGATCACCTGAATCGCACCGGGCTCACCGAGTTCTTCGAGCGCGATCTGAAGCCGTTATTGCTTGCCGGCGCTCGAATCTAGACCGCTGCGGCGCTACTCGAAGTCCGGCTGCCGCGACGGTTGCGCGTCGACGAACGCGGGCACCTGCATGCTCGCGTCGAAGATACGCATCACGGTAGGCACATGGTCGAGGCGGCAGTCGTAGCGCTGCGCGTTGAAGATCTGCGGCACGAGCAGAACGTCGGCCAGCGTCACCTGGTCACCAAGCACGAAGCGCCCGTTGCGCCTGCCGGCCAGCAGTTGCGCCTCGACCTGCGCCAGCCCCTGTTCGACCCAGTGCCGGTACCAGGCATTCTTGGCGTCGTCGCTCGCTCCGAGCTTGTGCACCAGATAGCGCAGCACGCGCAGGTTGTTCAGCGGATGGATCTCGCACGCGATCGACAGCGCGATGGCGCGCACGTAGGCGCGCTCGAGCGGATCGTGTGGCAGCAGCGGCGGCTGAGGATAGCGTTCCTCGAGGTATTCGATGATCGCCAGCGACTGCGTCAGCAGCGCGCCGTCGTCGAGCTGAAGCACCGGCACCAGCTCCGCCGGATTCAGCGCGCGGAATTCTTCCTTGAACTGGTCGCCCTTGACCAGGCCGATCGGGGCGTACTCGAACGGCAGGCCCTTGAAGTTGAGCGCGATGCGGACGCGGAACGACGCCGATGATCGCGCGGCATTGAAGAGGTTCATCAGTTCAGCACCCTCACGAGCCAGAGCGAAAGGACGGGAAACAAGATAAGCAGAGTCACGCGCACGGCATCGGACAGCAGGAACGGCACAACGCCCTTGAACGTTTCCATCAGCGGCACGTCGCGCGCCAGGCTGTTGATGATGTACAGGTTCATGCCCACTGGCGGATGCACGAGTCCGATCTCGACCACCATCAACGCGAGTATGCCGAACCAGATCGCCTTTTCGGTGGCGTCCAGCGCCCACAGGTCCAACCCCATCACGATCGGGAAGAAGATCGGAATCGTCAGGAACAGCATCGACAGGCTGTCCATCAGGCAGCCGAGCAGGATGTAGATCAGGATGATCGCGAAGATCACGGCCAGCGGCGGGATGCCGATGTCCTTGACCAGACCGGCAAGCTCCTGCGGCATCTGCGACAGCGCCAGGAATGCGTTCAGCACGTCGGCGCCGATCAGCACGAAGAAGATCATCGCGCTCGCCTCGGCGGTGTGCAGCAGGCAGCGCACCACGCCATCGCGGTTCAGTTCGCCCTTGGCGAATGCGACGATCGCCACCAGCACGGTGCCGATCGATGCGCCCTCCGTCGGCGTGAAGACCCCGCCGTAGATGCCGCCGATCACGAGCAGGAAGACCGTCGCCACCGGCCACACGTCGCGCAGCGCGACCAGCTTCTCGCGCCAGCCGCGGCGCGGCGCCGCCGGGCCGGACTGCGGCCAGATGCGCACGACGATCGCGATCGCCAGCATGTAGCCGAGGGTGGCGATCAGACCCGGAACGAACGCCGCGGTGAAAAGCTTGGCGATGTTCTGCTCGGCCAGCATCGCGTACACGACCAGCGGCACCGACGGCGGGATCAGGATGCCGAGCGTGCCGCCGGCGGCCAGCGTTCCGGTCGCCAGCCGCGGCGAGTAGTTGTAGCGGCGCAGCTCGGGCAGCGCGACGCGGCCCATCGTCGCGGCCGTGGCGAGAGAGGAGCCGCAGATCGCACCGAAGCCCGCGCACGCGCCCACCGCGGCCATCGCCACGCCGCCCCTGAGGTGGCCGATGAACGCGCTGGCGGCATCGAACAGCGATTTCGACAGGCCGCCCTGCGATGCAAGGTTGCCCATCAGCAGGAACAGCGGGATCACCGACAGCTCGTAGTTGGACAGCCGCGCGAACGCGGCGGTCTTCATGAATGCGAGGAACGGATCGAGTCCCGACAGCTTCACGTAGCCGACGAGGCCCGTCAGGAACATCGCGGCGCCGATCGGCACCCGCACCGCGAGCAGCACCAGCATCACGCCGAACATCAGGAAGCCGAAGGTGCTTCCGCTCACGCCGCGCTTCCCCTCACGGCGCGGCGGCCATGGATCCACGCCATGTAGCCCGCCGCAAGCGCGAGCAGTGCCAGCGACACGATCAGCGGCGGAAACGCGAGCCACTGCGGGATCTCGAGCACCATCGTCGTCTCGCCCGCTTGCTTCAGGTCGAGCATCCCGGCGGTCAGCCGCACCGCGAGCAGCGCGCCGATCGCCGCGATCGCCGCCTGCCCGAAGCAGTCGAGCGCGGAACGAACGCGCGGAGGTGACTTCAGCGTGAAGAAATCGACCAGCACGTGCCCCGCGCGCGTCGCGCAGTACGGCAGGAACGCCGCGACCGAACTGGCCGTGGCCAGCTGCGCCAGTTCGTAGTCGCCGGGGATCGGCCGCGCGAGGAGCCAGCGGCCGAGGATCGAGGCGAGCGACAGGAAGGTCAGCGCCAGCAGCACGACGCCGCCCGCCAGTGCGAGCCAGCGCGCGGCCGCGAACAGCACGCGCCCGACCGCATCGCGCGGCTCGTATGGCCCGCCGGCCGCAGGAGCAGATTCGCTCACGAGGCTTGCCCGCTGCTGTGCTCGGCTTGCGCTACTTCTTCGCGGCCTTCGCAGCCTCGGGCTTCGCGGCCGGCTTCTCGTACTTCGCGATCAGCGCGCGCGCGTCCGTCAGCATCTCGTTGCCGTTCAGCCCGCGCTTGTTCATGTCGTTGATCCAGTCCGCATAGAGCACGCGCGTGGCCCGCTCCCATTGCGACAGCTCGGTCGCCGGCACCGTGTAGAACGTGTTGCCGCGGTCGACCGCGGTCTTGCGCGCCGGCGGCGCAGAGCGGTCCCAAAGCGCGCCAAGCTGCCGGGAGACCTCCGGCCCGCTGTTGCGGTCGATCACCGCCTTCAGGTCGGGCGGCAGGCTGTCGTACTTCTTGGGGTTCATCGCGAAGATGAACACCGCGGTGTACAGCGCCGGCATCGCCGGATCGGTCTCGGTGTGGTACTTGACCATTTCCTGCAGCTTCACCGACGGGATCACTTCCCACGGCAGCACGAAGCCGTCGATCACGCCCTTGGACATCGCCTCGGTCACCGCCGGCAGCGGCATCGACACCGGAGTGGCGCCGAACGCGGCGAGCATCTTGTTCGTCTGCCGCGTCGGCGCGCGCATCTTCAGTCCCCTGAAGTCGGCCAGGGTCTTGATCTGCCGGTCGCGCGTGTGCACGTAGCCGCGGTCGTGCGTGTGGAACGCCAGCGGCTTGATGCCGGCGAATTCCTTGATCGCGTACTTCTCGTAGTAGTCCCACGCCGCGCGGCTCGCCGCCTCGGCGCTGGGGATCATGAACGGCAGCTCGAACACCTCCATGATCGGGAAGCGACCTGCGGTATATCCCGGCAGCGTCCATACGATGTCGGCCACGCCGTCGCGCACCTGGTCGATCAGCTGCGGTGGCGTGCCGCCCAGCTGCATCGCCGGGAAGATCTGGCACTTCATGCGGTTGTTGGATTCCTTGGCGATCTTGTCGCACCAGGGCACCAGGAAATTGGTCGGGCCCATGGCGCCAGGCGGCCAGAAGTGGTGCACCTTGAGCACCACTTCCTGCGCGGCCGCTCCGGCAGCCAGCGTGATGCCCAGGCCCAGCGCAAACAGCGCGCGGCGAACTTTCATTTGCGTCTCCCCTCTTGTTGGTGGCGCGAAAGCTTATCAGCGCGCTCTACCGGATGCGCACCCGCAGCGTGCCGACCCGGTCGACGCCGCCTTCCATCAGGTCGCCCGGTTTGACCGCTGCCACGCCCTCGGGCGTCCCGGTGAAGATCAGGTCGCCGGGTTGCAGCTCGAAGTAGCGCGAAAGATGCTCGATCGTCTCGTTGACGTTCCAGATCAGCTTCGACACGTCGCTGTCCTGGCGCTTCTCGCCGTTCACGTTGAGCCAGATGCGCCCGGACCCGATCTCGCCCGTGCGCGAGATCGGCTGAATCGGACCGATCGGCGCCGAGCAGTCGAAGCCCTTTCCGACTTCCCAGGGCCGTCCCTGCTTCTTCGCTTCGCCCTGCAGGTCGCGCCGCGTCATGTCCAGGCCGACCGCATACCCCCAGATGTGGTTCGGCGCATCCGCGGCGGCGATCCGCTTGCCGCGCTTGCCGATCGCGACCACCAGTTCCAGCTCGTGATGCAGGTTGCTGGTCTCGCTCGGGTACGGCATCTCTCCGGTCGCGCCTTCCGCGACGCACAGCACGGCGTCGGCCGGCTTGGCGAAGAAGAACGGCGGCTCGCGCCCGGAGAAGCCCATCTCCTTTGCGTGCTCCTCGTAGTTGCGTCCGACGCAGTAGATGCGATGCACGGGAAACAGATCGCTCGATCCCGCGACCGCAACCACCGGTTGCGCGGGTGCGGCAAAGACATAGCCCATGGACACGATCTCCATTGAGGTTGAAACGGATGACGACGCTCGCCGAGGACTCCTGCCGCCGCCGTATGGGCGGGCGACCGAAAGATCGTCACCTCGTCGCGGGTTGGATGGTAAGCGATGC
>JBAIYN010000610.1:0-7481 GCA_037915775.1 Burkholderiales bacterium
CGACGCGGTGAAGGCGCAGCTGGAGCCGACCGTGATCGCGCTCGCGTTCGTGTTCCTGCTGGTCGGCTACGGCACCAAGGTCGGGCTGGCGCCGCTGCACAACTGGCTTCCCGATGCGCATGCCGAAGGCCCGACGCCGATCTCGGCCGTGCTGTCGGGCCTGCTGCTGAACGTCGCGCTGTACGCGGTGCTCCGCTGCAAGGTGCTGACCGACGGCGCGCTCGCGTCGCGCTTCGCCGGCGACCTGATGATGGGTTTCGGCCTGCTGTCGGTGGTGCTGGCCGCGTTTTTCCTTTCGCGCCAGCGCGACATCAAGCGCATGTTCGCGTACTCGTCGATCGAGCACATGGGCCTGATCGCGTTCGCCTTCGGCATGGGCGGCGCGATCGCCAGCTTCGCCGGGCTGCTGCACATGACGGTGCACTCGCTGGTGAAGTCGGCGATCTTCTTCACCGTCGGGCACGCGGCGCAGAAGGCCGGCACGCAGATCATGGACAACATCCGCGGGCTGGTGCGCGTCAACCCGACCGTGGGCTGGGGCCTGATGATCGGTGCGCTGGCGATCCTCGGCATGCCGCCATTCGGCGTGTTCGCCAGCGAATTCCTGATCCTGACCACCGCGATGCGCGACTATCCGTGGACCACGCCGCTGCTGCTGCTCGCGCTCGGCGTCGCCTTCGCAGCCGTGCTCGGCAAGGTGCAGCCGATGGTGTTCGGCGAAACGACGGTCAAGCGTCTCGCGCATCCGCCGGCGCTGATCCCGGTGTACGTGCATCTGGGGCTGGCGCTGCTGCTCGGCCTGTACATCCCGGCCTATCTGAACAACTGGTACCAGCAGGCGGCGCGGCTGGTCGCGGGCGGCTGAACCATGCGCGGCGCCACCGGCATCGAATTCCGCGCGCTGCCCGGCGCGATTAGGGGCACGGTCGCCACCGTCGATGAGCAGCAATGGTCCGCCACCGCGCGGATGCATTCGCACAACGCGGCGCGGCTCGTTGCGCTGTGGGGATCGGATCGGCGCGACCTCGGCGAGGGGCTGGTGGTGCTTGCCGCATTCACGGCGGCCGACGGACTGGTTTGCCTGCGCCTGCCGGTCGCCGACGCATCCGGCGAATACCCGGACCTTGCCGGTCTCTTCCCCGCCGCGGGCCGCATGCAGCGCGCGGTCGCGGACCTGCTCGGGCTGCGTGCGCGCGGCGCCGACGACCTGCGCCCCTGGCTGCGGCACGGCGCCTGGCCCGCCGACTACTTTCCGCTGCGGCGCGACGCCGACGGCGCGCAGCGGTTCGACGTCGAGCAGGAGCGCTACGACTTCGTCAGCGTCGCCGGCGACGGCGTGCACGAGATACCGGTCGGACCGATCCACGCCGGCATCATCGAGCCGGGCCACTTCCGCTTTTCGATCGTCGGCGAAAAGGTGCTGCGCCTCGAGGAGCGCCTCGGCTACGTGCACAAGGGGATCGAGAAGCGCTTCGAAGGCATGCCGGTCGCCGATGCGTACCGCCTCGCGGGCCGCGTGTCCGGCGACTCGACCGTCGCGTATGCCTGGGCGTATGCGATGGCGACGGAATCAGCGCTCGGCTGCACGATCCCACCGCGCGCGGCGTGGCTGCGCGCGCTGCTGCTTGAGCGTGAACGCGTCGCCAACCACCTCGGCGATCTCGGCGCGCTCGGCAACGACGCCGGGCTCGCGTTCGGACTGGCGCAGTTCTCGCGGCTGCGCGAGCTCTGGTTGCGCGTCAACGGCGAAGCGTTCGGCCACCGTCTGCTGATGGATCGCATCATCCCCGGCGGGATCGCGCACGAGGCCGGCGCGGACGGGCTGGCCCGCGTGCGTCGGCAATGCGACGAGATCGAACGCGAGGTGCGGCAGTTGCGCTCGATCTACGACGAACATGCGGGGCTGCAGGATCGCCTGCAGAAGACCGGCATCGTCACGCCGCAACTGGCCCAGCGGCTGGGGTTGTGCGGGCTGGCGGGGCGTGCGAGCGGACAGCCGCGCGACCTGCGCATCGACCGGCCGTGTGCGCCGTATGACGAACTGGGCGTCGGCCTGGCTTGCGAGACCGGCGGCGACGTTGCCGCCCGCGTCGCGGTGCGCTTCGACGAGACCTTCGAGTCGCTGCGGTTGATCCGCGCGATCATCGACCGGCTGCCCGCGGGCGCTGCGCGCGTCGAGCTGCCGACGAAGAACACGGAGGGCTTCGGCATCGGCTGGATCGAGGGCTGGCGCGGCGACGTGCTGGTCGCGCTCGAATGCGACGCCGAGGCGCGCGTCCGGCGCTGCCATTGCCATGACCCGTCCTGGCAGAACTGGCCGCTGATCGAGCATGCGGTGATCGGCAACATCGTTCCCGATTTCCCGCTGATCAACAAGTCGTTCAACCTGAGCTATTCGGGACAGGATCTCTGATGCTGTACTTGCTCCGGCAGGTCGCTCGCGCGGGAATCGCCACGGAACCCGCGCCCGCGCCGCTTGACGACTGGCGCGTCGAGGGCGAGCGCATCCAGGGCGAAGTGCTGCGCCTGCTCGGGCGCGCGCTGGCGATCCGCCAGATCGACGGCGGCTCGTGCAACGGCTGCGAACTCGAGATCCACGCGCTGAACAATCCCTATTACAACGTCGAGGGACGCGGCATCAGGTTCGTCGCCAGCCCGCGCCACGCCGACCTGCTGCTGGTCACCGGTCCCGTGTCGCGCAACATGCAGATCGCAGTGAAACGCGCGTACGACGCCACGCCGGAACCGAAACTCGTCGTTGCCGTCGGCGACTGCGGCTGCACCGGCGGCATCTTCGGCGAAAGCTACGCAAGCTGCGGGCGCGTCGCCAACGTGATTCCGGTCGACGTGGCGGTTCCCGGCTGTCCGCCCCCGCCGCTCGAGATCCTGCGCGGCGTATTGACCGCGGTCGCGCGGCGCGCGCCCGCAAATGAGTGAAACTGCGCGCCGATGATGCTCGAGATCCAGCTCTGGTGCGTCGTGGCACTGCTGCTGTCCGCCCCGATCGGGCTGGCTGCCGCGCGCGTCGCGCCGACGCGCGCGCTCGCGTATCTGCCGACCCTGCTCGCCAGCGGGGTCGCACTGGCATCGGCCGCGAGCGCCTTGCTGGCGCAGGACTACGTCGCGCAAACCCTGACCTTGCCGCTCGGACTGCCCTGGCTCGGTGCTCACGTCCGGCTCGATTCGATCGCCGCGGTATTTCTCGTGGTCGTCAACCTCGGCGGCGCCACGGCGAGCCTGTACGGTCTGGGCTACGGGCGACACGAGCCGGAGCCGCAGCGGGTCGATCCGTTCTTTGCCGCCTTCCTGGCCGGGATGAACATGGTCGTTCTGGCGGACGACGCGTTCACGTTCCTGTTGAGCTGGGAGTTCATGTCGCTCACGTCATGGGCGCTCGTGATGGCACATCATCGCGAAAGCGGCAATGCGCGGGCCGGATACATCTACCTTCTGATGGCAAGCCTCGGCACGCTGTCGCTGCTGCTCGCCTTCGGCCTCCTCGCCGGTGCAGGTGGCGGCTATGCGTTCGATTCGATCCGCGCGAGCCCGCTGTCGCCCGCGCTCGCGGCCGCAGTCCTCGCGCTGGTGCTGCTGGGCACAGGCTCGAAGGCGGGACTGGTACCCCTGCACGTCTGGCTGCCGCTCGCGCACCCGGCCGCGCCGAGCCATGTCTCGGCGCTGATGAGCGGCGTGATGACGAAGGTCGCGGTGTACGGCTTCGTGCGCATCGTCTTCGACCTGATGGGTGCGCCGGAATGGTGGTGGGGCGCGGTAGTGCTGCTGTTCGGTGGCGTGACGGCGGTGCTGGGTGTCCTGCACGCGCTGATGGAACATGACCTGAAGCGCCTGCTCGCGTACCACACGGTGGAGAACATCGGAATCATCTTCATCGGCCTCGGCCTCGCACTGGCGTTTCGCGCCAACGACTTGTGGGCGCCGGCGGCGCTGGCCGTCACCGCCGCGCTATTCCACGTGTTCAATCATTCGCTCTTCAAGAGCCTGCTGTTCTTCGGCGCGGGAGCCGTGCTGACCGCCACCGGCGCGCGCGACATGGAGCGGCTGGGTGGGCTGATCCATCGCATGCCGCTGACGGCATTTGCGTTCCTGATCGGCTCGGCCGCGATCTCGGCGCTGCCGCCCTTCAATGGATTCGTGTCCGAGTGGCTCACGTTCCAGGCGATCCTTCTCAGCCCGCAACTGCCGCAGTGGTTGCTGAAGTTTCTCGTGCCGGCAGTCGGCGCGATGCTTGCCCTGTCCGCCGCGCTGGCCGCAGCCTGCTTCGTCAAGGCGTTCGGCATCACCTTCCTCGGGCGGCCGCGCTCCGAGGTGGCGCAGCAGGCACGTGAAACGGACGCGTTTTCGCTGACGGCGATGCTGATGTTCGTCGCACTGTGCCTCGCCGCAGGCGTTCTCCCGGGCTATTTCATCGATGCGCTCGCTCCGGTGGCGCAAGCCGCGGTGGGCGCGCACATGCCGCAGCAGCGCGCGCTCGAGTGGTTGACGATCGTCCCGGTCGCCGAGAGCCGCAGCTCGTACAACGGGCTCGCGCTGTTCCTGCTGATCAGCCTTTCCGCGATGCTCGCCGCCTACGCGATCCATCGCTGGGCGTCCCACGCAATCCGGCGCTCGGCGCCGTGGGACTGCGGATTTCCCGATCCGGACCCGCGTGCGCAGTACACCGCGGGCAGCTTCGCGCAGCCGATTCGCCGCGTGTTCGGCAGCTTCGTGTTTCGAGCCCGCGAGGAGGTGAAGATGCCGCCGCCCGGAGACCGGCGCCCGGCGCGGATGGAGGTGCACCTGCGCGACCTCGTGTGGGACTCGGTTTATGCGCCGATCGAAAGCATCGTCAACCGGGCTGCCGATCTGTTCAACCGGTTGCAGTTCCTGACCATCCGCGGCTACCTGACGCTCGTTGCCGGTGCGCTGGTCGCTCTGCTGGTGGTCCTCGCCATATGGCAATGATCGTCGACGCGCTCGTTCAGCTCGGCCAGGGCGTGATCGTCCTGCTGCTCGCGCCGCTGCTGACCGGTTACGTGCGCAAGATGAAGGCGCGCCTGCTGCGTCGCCAGGGCCCGGCGCTGATCCAGCCCTATCGCGATCTGGTCAAGCTGCTGCACAAGGAGGTCGTACTGGCGCAGAACGCGTCGTGGGTCTTCCGTGTAGCGCCCTATGTGATCTTTGCGACGACATGGGTGGCGGCCGCGCTGGTGCCGACGTTCGCCACCGGACTCGTGCTGAGCCCTGCCGCCGATCTGATCGCAATCGTCGCGTTGCTCGGCAGCGCGCGCTTCATGCTCGCACTGGCGGGGCTGGATGTCGGTACCAGTTTCGGCGGAATCGGGTCGAGCCGCGAAATGATGATCGCGTCTCTCGCCGAGCCGGCGCTGCTGATGATCGCGTTCACGGTGTCGCTGCTCGCGGGCTCGACCCAGCTTTCGTCCGTGGCCGCTTTCATGCAGGGCCCCGACGTCGGACTGCGCGTCTCGCTGGCGATGGCACTGGTCGCGCTCGTGATGGTCGCCATCGCCGAAAACGCGCGCATCCCGATCGACAACCCCGCCACCCACCTCGAACTGACGATGGTGCACGAGGCAATGATCCTCGAATACTCGGGACGTCATCTGGCCGTCATCGAGGCCGCTGCCTCGCTGAAGCTCCTGCTGTACCTGTCCGTGATCGGCTGCGTGTTCGTGCCATGGGGCGTTGCGGTGGCCGGCGACGGTCCGGCGGCCTACGCCCTTGCCCTGCTGGTCTACACCGCCAAGCTCGCAGTGGCCGGGTTCCTGCTGGCGGTATTCGAGACGGTGATCGCCAAGATGCGGGTATTCCGCGTGTCCGACTTCCTCGGCGCGGCGCTGATGCTCGGCCTGCTCGCCGCGCTGCTGCTCTTCGTTTCGCGGGGCGGATGATGGATCGCCTGGCATTCGACATTGCGCACCTGTTCGCCGGCAGTCTCGTGCTGGTCAGCTTCATGCTGCTGTACCAGGACCGCATGTTCAGCCTGCTGAACGTGTTCGCGCTGCACGCCTTCGTGGTCTCGCTGTCGGTGGCGTGGCAGGCGCACATCCAGAGCGCGCCGCACCTGTACATCACGGCCGCGATCGCCCTCGTCGTGAAGGCGATCGTCATCCCGGTGGCGCTTCACCGCATCATCGTGCGGCTCGGCATCCATCGCGACATCGAAACCGTGGTTGGCATCGGCCAGATCATGCTGGGCGGCATCGCGCTGGTGGGGCTCTCGATCCTGGTGATGCTGCCCATCACGACCCACGCGGGCACGCTGGTGCGCGAGGATCTCGCCTTCGCGCTGGCGGTGATCCTGCTCGGACTGCTGATGATGGTGTCGCGCCGTAACGCAGTGGGACAGGTGATCGGCTTCATGTCGATCGAAAATGGGCTGATCCTCGCCGCCACCGGCGCGCGCGGCATGCCGCTGGTGGTCGAGATCAGCGTCGCCTTTTCGATCCTGATCGCGCTGATCGTGATCGGCATCTTCCTGTTCCGCATTCGCGAGCGCTTCGACTCGGTCGATGTCCATGCGCTCGACCGCGTGCGCGTGGAGCGGGCATGAACGATCCTGGCCTGCTGATCGTGCGCGCGATCCTGGTGATCCCGGCTGCGTGCGCGCTGCTGCTCGCCCTGCTGCCCGACGACCGGACGACCGCGCGGCTCAACGTGCTGGGAACGCTGGCAACGCTTCTGTGCGCGCTCGCCCTGTTCTTCGTGCGGCCGCTGCCCGGTCCGTTCCTGATCGTCGATGACGTGAACGTCGTGTTCATCGTGCTCAACACGTTCGTCAGCTTCACCACCAGCATCTTCAGTGCCAGCTACATCGCGCACGAACTGGAGATCGGGCGCCTGACGCACGCGTACCTGCGCTTCTATCACGCGATGTACCAGACGCTGATGTTCGCGATGAATCTGGCGCTGCTCGCGAACAACGTCGGGCTGATGTGGGTTGCCATCGAGCTGGCGACCCTCACCACGGTCCTGATGGTCGGTATCTATCGCACGCACGAAGCCCTCGAAGCCGCCTGGAAGTACTTCATCCTCGGCAGCGTCGGGATTGCGCTGGCGCTGTTCGGGACCATCCTCGTTTATCTCGCGGCAAGTTCGGTCCTCGGCGAAGGCCTGGATGCGATGGCGTGGAACGTCCTCGTGCAGCGTGCCCCCGAATTCGATCCGGCGCTGCTGAATCTGGCGTTCGTCTTCCTGTTGCTGGGCTACGGCACCAAGGTGGGGCTGGCTCCCCTGCACGCGTGGCTTCCTGACGCGCACGCGGAGGGTCCGACACCGATCTCGGCCGTGTTGTCGGGACTGCTCCTGAATGTCGCGCTGTTCGCGCTGCTGCGCTTCAAGATGGTGATGTCGGCCAACGAGCAGGCGCTGGCGCCGGGACCGCTGATGGTGAGCCTTGGGCTGGCCTCGGTCGTATTCGCCGCCTTCATGCTCTACCGCCGCGACGACATCAAGCGGATGTT
>JBAIYN010000539.1:0-3521 GCA_037915775.1 Burkholderiales bacterium
TGTCGACGTTCGCCTTGCCGAGATTCCGCTGCATCAGCAGCGCGTTGTTGACCGCCTGCGACCAGCCGCGCGGGTCGGGCCCGCTGACCTGCATCACGACGCGGTACTTCTTCACCGGCCCCGACGCTCCGGCGGGCGCCGACTGCGCGCTCGCCGGCATCGCCAGCAGGGCCACCAGGAGTGCCGTAATCGCAAGAATCCATCGTCTGACCATCTCGTTCTCCTTGGCAGAATCCTGACAAACCTTCCCTGACCCAAGCGCCGTCATCTGTTCATTCGCGCGCGAGCTTGGCCCGTGCCGTCTCGATGGCTGAGCTCAGATATCCCTCGTAAAACCCTGAGCGATCGATCCCGACCAGTGGGTCGGCCAGCGGAACCAGATCGCTGTTAACAAGCACGACGACCGGCGCCACGCGGACATTGAAGCGCGCCGCAAGGTCCATCTCGCGGACCGGCTTGCCGTCGCCGCCAGCAAAGCTCCGCCGGCTGGTGATGTCGATTTCGCGCACGATCACGCCGGCGGCCTTCCCTTCGCGGACTCGCGGCGCGAGGTAGTTGCGACGGACGTCAAGGCAGTACGGGCATCCGGGCGTGCTGAAGAAGAGCAGCAGCGGCTGATGCTCCCGGCGGCTTTGCGCACCAAGCGCCCCGAGGTCGTCGATGCCCGGCAGCTTTTCCTCTCCCGCCGCGACTCCTTGTCCCGCTGCCCAGCGCGTCTCCAGCAGCAGCGTCGCCGCACCACACGCCTGCAAGAACGCTCTGCGCTTGGGCGACCGTTGCACGTTCTTCCCCGTCGCTTCAGGCGATGCCCGGATCGCCCTGCACGCCGGTCAGCGTCGGGTTGTTCAGACGGCGCGGCTTGATCACGCGCTGGTCGCGCAGATACTTCGCAACCACGTCCCACACCGGCTCGCCCTGCACGCCCTCCTGCACCGATGCCCAGCCGGCGACCTTGTAGTTCTTGTCCGCTTCGATCGGCTTTCCGTTCAGGCGCATGTCGCTGATGCGCGAACCGATCTTCGCGTTCGGGTCGAGCGTGTACTGCATGCCGCCGACGCGCACCATGTCGCCGCCCTGCTGCAGGTACGGGTCGGGATTGAACAGATTGTCGGCGACGTCCTCGAGGATCGTCTTGATCATCTCGCCCGACAGCGCATTGAGCGTCGTCGCGGGATACGTGATCGCCGTCTGGTCGAGCACGTGCTCCATCAGGATCGGCTCTCCCGGCAGCAGCGACGTGCCCCAGCGAAAGCCGGGAGAAAAGGCGATCTCCGCGCCCTTCACCGCCATCAGGGCGTCGAGGATCAGTTGGTCGAAGGTGCCGTTGAAATTGCCGCGCCGGTAGAGCAGCCCCTCGGTGACCGCGAGCTTCTCGTTCAGCTTTGCCTCGTACGGCGCGCGCACGCGCTCGACGTACGCGTTCATCTCCGCGTCGGCGGGTAGCAGGTTGGCGAACACCGGCAGCAGCCTGTACCGGTAGTCGGCGATCTTGCCGCCCTTGACGTCGAAGTCGAGCACGGCGAGGAACTTGCCGTTGCTGCCGGCGTTCGTCACGAGCGTCTGCCCGCCGGCGTTCTTCACGATGGTCGGCTGCGGCACGCCGTCGTGCGTGTGACCGCCGAGGATCGCGTCGATGCCGCGCACGCGCGTGGCCATCTTCAGGTCGACGTCCATGCCGTTGTGGCTGAGCACGACGACGACCTGCGCCCCCTTGGCGCGCGCCTCGTCGACGTACTTCTGCATCGTGTCGTCCTTGATGCCGAAGCTCCACTCCGCGATCATGTAGCGTGGATTCGCGATCGGCGTGTACGGAAACGCCTGCCCGATCACCGCGAGCTTCACGCCGTTGACCTCGCGCAGCGTGTACGGCGGGAACACCTGATCGCCGAAGTCCGTCGTCGTGATGTTCTGGGCAATGAAGTCGATCCGGCCCTTGAAGTCGCGCTCGACGACCTCCTGCACCCGCTTCGTGCCGTAGGTCATTTCCCAGTGCGCGGTCATGATGTCGACGCCCAGCAGCTTGGCCGCGTCGACCATGTCCTGCGCATTCGTCCACAGTGACGTGCCCGAGCCCTGCCAGGTATCGCCGCCGTCGAGCAGCAGTGCGCCAGGCCGCGCGGCCTTCAGGCGCCGGATCAGCGTCGCCAGATGGGCGAATCCGCCCACCTTGCCGTAGGTGCGCGCGGCAGCTTCGAAATCCAGGAACGTGAACGCATAGGCGTCCGGGGTGTTGGGCGCGATGTTGAATTGCTTCAACAGATGCTCGCCGACCAGGTGCGGCGGCTTGCCGCGCGCGTCGGCCACGCCGATGTTCACGCTCGGTTCGCGAAAGTAGATCGGCTTCAGTTGTGCATGACAGTCGGTGAAGTGCAGCAGGTGCACATTGCCGAAGCGCGGCAGGTCGTACATCTGCGCCGCGGCACCGGCCTGCTGCGCGAGCACGTCGCGCGCGGCGAGCGGCATGCCCGCGGCGGCCGCCACGGCCAGCACCTGCATGAATTCGCGGCGGTTCATCGACATCCGAACGCGCTCCTCATTGCCCCACCGCGAAACGCGCCAGCCCTGCCACGTCCTCTTCGAACATCTCGCCCAGTTCCTTGAACACGATCCGCCCCGCCTCGTCGACCACGTACAGCTCGGGCAGCGCCTTGCGCCGGCCGAACCAGGCATCCGACTGCGGATTCGCCATCGCGGCGTCGAACGTGTACCTGCGCTCGCTCATGTATTTGCGCACCAGGTCCGCGTCCTTGTCGATCGAGAAGGTGAGGACGACGAGTCCCTTGCCGCCCTGCTGTGCGTGCAGTTTCTGGACGTAGGGGTTCTGGCGTGCGCAGAAAGGGCACCAGGTGGCCCAGAACTCGACCACGACCGCCTTGCCGCGCAGGTCGGCCGCACGCAGCACGCGCCCGTCGACCAGCGTGACGTCGGACCAGTTCACGCGATCGCCGATCTCGGCCGCCTGCGCCGAAGGCGAGAGCAGAACCATCGCGGTCAGCAGGCCGGCGATCCATCGTTGGGCGGTCGACCGCAACATCGTCAAAGAAAAAGGGGCGGCGCTCAGCAACGCCGCCCCATCTGCGCTTTCATTCGCGATTACTGGTTTACCGGTGACGCCGGATCGAGCAGCAGCGCCATCACATCCTTGATCTGCGCCTCGGTCAGTATGCCCGCGTCGCCGAAGCGCGGCATCGGCGAACAGGCGTTGAAAGCATGCGTGTTCCAGATCTTGGCCCAGGTATAGCGCTGTGTCTGCTCGGTGTTGCCGCGCAGCTTGCCGTAGTGGTAGAGCGACGGGCCGATGTTGCCGTACGAGATCTCTTCCTTCGACAGCTGGTGACAGGCGTAGCAGTTGCCGCCCGCCGGCGTGCCCGGCTTGTCGTTCCACTGCAGGCCAACGCCCGTCTGCGCGACGCGCTCGCCGGCCTTGAAGTCACCGAGCCACTTGCCGTCACTCGGGTACTTCACCGCCGCGAGCGCCGCTTTCTCGATGCTGGCGCGCTGTTCCGGCGACGGACTGTTGT
>JBAIYN010000665.1:0-6702 GCA_037915775.1 Burkholderiales bacterium
TGCAGTCGACCACGGAGTCGAGCAGCCCGCCCGTGGCGCCGACGATCGGGACGGTTCCATAGCGCTGGCTGTACATCTGGTTCAGGCCGCAGGGCTCGAACCGCGACGGCATCAGGAAGATGTCCGCACCGGCCTCGGTCAGGTGCGCGAGCGCTTCGTCGAAGCCGATGTACACGCCGACGCTCCCCGGATGACGCGCCGCGAGCTCGCGGAACGCGGCTTCGGTCGCCTGCGCGCCGGTCCCGACCACGATCAGCTGGGCCGGTGCGGCGGTCAGCTCGTCGGCAAGCGCGAGTATCAGGTCCACGCCTTTCTGCTCGGTCAGGCGACTGACCACCGCGAAAAGCGGCACGTCGGGCCGTTCCGCGAGTGCAAAGCGTCGCTGCAGGGCGCGCTTGTTGGCGCCCTTCGTCGGCAGTGACCCGGCATCGAAGGCGGCCGCGATCAGCGGATCTCGGCGGGGATCCCACACCGACGTGTCGATCCCGTTCAGGATCCCGTGCAACACGCTGCTGCGCGCGGCGAGCAGCCCTTCGAGTCCCATCCCGAGCGGCGCGGCCTGAATCTCCCGCGCATAGGACGGGCTGCCGGTCGTGATGGCATCGGCGTACTGCAGCCCGGCCTTGACGAACGACAGCTTGCCGTGGAATTCGACTCCTTCGATCGACCAGCTCGAGGGTGGAAGTCCCACGCGTGCATTCCATTCGGCATCGAACAAGCCCTGGAACGCGAGGTTGTGCAGGGTGAAGAGTACCGGCGTGCGCGGCTGCGAGGAGAAGCGCACGTAAGGGGCGGCGAGTCCCGTGTGCCAGTCGTTCAGGTGCAGCACATCGGCGCGCCAGCCGGGGACGAGGTCATCTACCGCCATCGCAGCGGCGACGCGCCCGAGCAGCGCGAAGCGCAACGCGTTGTCCGGCCAGTCGTTGCCGGACGCATCCTGATACGGACCGTCGGCGCGCGCATAGAGCAGGGGGCAGTCGATCACATACAAGGGCACGCCGTCGAGCAACGCGGCGGCGTGAATGTCCGCGGGCGGCAGTCCGGCGAACGCTTCCATCCGCGCGACGCGGCTTGATGCGCGCAGCGCGCCCATCACTGCGGGATAACCCGGAATCAGCACGCGCACATCGACATCGAGGCGGCGCAGCGCCGCCGGCAGCGCGCCCGCCACGTCGGCAAGGCCGCCGGTCTTGATCAGAGGCACGCACTCGGAGGCTGCAAACAGCACGCGCAACGGCATGGCGGAGTCCGACAGTTGTGTCGAGTTCAAAGCTGGAAGGTCATGCGGACCACGCAAGTCTACGGGCAGTCGCTGCGGAACCGCGCGCCGCGAATTGACGCATGCCGATATGCGAGCGCGTTTCGACGACGATCCGCACGCGCCGGCCCGCCGCCCAGCGATCCTGCGCGAGGTGGAATCGACGCTGCCGCGCTGACGCGCGTCAAAGCGGTTGTCGTTTGCGCACTGATCATACAAAGTAGTCGCGGTGGAAATCGCACTGACGACGAGGCGGCCAAGCGAGACGCAGACCATGACCGATGCAGAATGCCTCCACCTGGGTTACTGCCCGTATCGAAACGATCCGCATGGCCCTCCCGGCGCGCAGCTTGCCCGCGAAACGATGGCGATCGTCCTCGCGGGCGGGCGTGGCAGCCGGCTCGGGCTGTTGAGCGAATGGCGCGCCAAGCCGGCGCTGCCGTTTGCCGGCAAGTACCGGATCATCGATTTCACGCTGTCGAACTGCGTCAACTCCGGCATCCGGCGCGTCGGGATCTGCACGCAGTACAAGGCGCAGAGCCTGATCCGCCACGTGCAGCATGCGTGGTCGATCTTCGACGGGCGCTTCAACGAGTTCATCGAGCTGCTGCCTGCCCAGCAGCGCGTGACGACGAACTGGTACGCGGGCACGGCCGATGCCATCTACCAGAACGTCGACATCCTGCGCACGCAGTCGCCGCGGTTCGTGCTGGTTCTCGCCGGGGACCACGTGTACAAGATGGACTACTCGAAGATGCTGGCCGACCATGTCGGCCGCGGCGCCGACATGACGATTGCCTGCCTCGAGATACCGGTCGAGGATGCGCGCGCGTTCGGAGTGATGCAGGTCGACGCGAGCGACCGCATCGTCGCCTTCCAGGAGAAGCCGGCCCAGCCGCAGGGGCTGCCCGACCGGCCCGACCGCGCGCTGGTCAGCATGGGCATCTACTGCTTCAACACCCCGCTGCTGTACGAGCAGCTGATCCGTGACGCCGACACGCGCACCTCATCGCACGATTTCGGCAAGGACATCATTCCGTACCTGATCGAACGCGGCTACCGGGTGCTCGCGCATCGCTTCGCATCCAGTTGCGTCAACATGGTCGGGGACCAGCCTTACTGGCGCGACGTCGGGACGATCGATGCCTATTGGGAGGCGAACCTCGATCTCGTGCAGGTCACGCCGGCACTGAACCTGTACGACCAGGCGTGGCCGATCTGGACGCACCAGGAGCAGCTGCCGCCGGCGAAGTTCGTGTTCGACGACGACAATCGGCGCGGCACGGCGATCGACTCCCTGGTGTCCGGCGGCTGCATCATCAGCGGATCGACGGTGCGCCGGTCGCTGCTGTTCTCCAACGTGTACGTGCACAGCTACTGCGAGATTTCGGATTCGGTGATCCTGCCCGATGTCGATATCGCGCGCGGTGTCGTGCTGAAGCGCGCCGTCGTCGAGAAGGGCTGCCGGCTGCCGGCCGGGCTGCAGGTCGGCGTCGACCATGAGGCCGACCGGCGCCGCTTCCTCGTGACCGATGGCGGAGTGACCGTGATTGCGCCGCAGATGCTCGGGCAGGAGGTCCATCAGGTTCCATGAGCGGCGCGACCGGCGACGGCGTCGATCTCGTGCTGCTGTGGCACATGCACCAGCCGGAGTATCGGCTGGGGCCGGAGCGCGATCCGCTGCTCGCCATGTTCGACCGGCCCGACGACCTGCGGTTCACGCGGACGAGCGCGCGCTCGCGCTCGAACAGTGCTTTCATGGCAACCATGAACACATGGTGGCGCCGTTCGCCCCGTACCGGCAGCTGCTCGCGCTGGCGACGACTCCCTAGTTTGCGCAGCGGCGTCGTTGAAGTTGACCGCGGTCAGGCGATGCGCCACGGTGATGGTTGAAATGCAAACGGAAGATTGCTCGGACCGCGACGAACGCGCAGCCGAGCGCGTTCGCGCACCTCAATGCAGGAGGGCGCCATGAAGATCACCATTTCCGTCATCAAGGCCGACATCGGTTCCATCGGCGGACACATCGCGCCGTCGCGGCAGCTGCTCGATGCCGTGCGGGTACACGTGGCTGAGCGCGGCCACGGATTGATCATCGACCAGCGCATCTCGCACACCGGCGACGACATCGCGATCCTGATGACCCACACGCAGGGTGTGGGCGCCGAGCGCGTGCACAAGCTGGCGTGGGATGCATTCCTGACCGGAACCGGTGTCGCGCGCGCGCAGGGGCTTTACGGCGCCGGCCAGGACCTGCTGAAGGAAGCCTTCTCCGGCAACGTCAAGGGCATGGGTCCGGCGGTCGCGGAAATGCAGATCGATGAGCGTCCGAACGAGCCGTTCCTGTTCTTTGCCGCCGACAAGACCGATCCGGGCGCGTTCAACCTGCCGCTGTACCTGGCGTTCGCCGACCCGATGACCACGCCGGGATTGATCCTGTCGCCGAAGATGTCGATGGGTTTCCGTTTCGTGATCATGGACGTCGACTGCACCGAAGGCGATCGCGTGATCGAACTCGTGGCGCCCGAGCAGTTGTACGACATTGCCACGCTGCTGCGCGATCCGGAGCGCTATGTCGTCGAGTCGGTGTGGTCGCGCGCGACCGGCGAGCAGGCCGCCGCGGTGGCGACCTCGCGCCTGCACAACATCGCGGGCAAGTACACCGGGAAGGACGACCCGGTGATGCTGGTGCGCACGCAGATGAACTTCCCCGCCACCGGCGAAATCCTCGCGCCGTACGCGACCGCGCACTTCGTCGCCGGCGGCATGCGCGGATCGCACAACATGCCTCTGATGCCGGTGCCGCAGAACACGGGCACCAGCTACTTCGACGGGCCGCCGCTGGTGAGCTGCGCGGCCTTCGCCATGCACGACGGGAAGCTCACCGAGCCGCTCGATGCGTTCGCCCATCCGTTCTGGGATGCCGTGCGCGGACGCGCGGCCGACAAGTCGCTCGAGATGCGGCGCCAGGGTTTCTTCGGCGCAGCGATGCTGCCGATGACCGAGCTCGAATACACCGGCATCACCGAGAAGCTGGCGAAGCTCGACCAGCGTTTCCGCATGCGCGCCGAGCGCGCGGTCGAGCCGGTCGCCGCCGAATAGCAATTGCGGCCGCGCGTCAGACGCAGCGCCCGCCATCGACCTCGAGTCAGGCGCCGGTAATGAACTGCGCTTCGTCCGACGCCAGGAAGACGCACGCGTTCGCGATATCGAGCGGCTTGCTGAAGCGGCCGAGCGGGATCGTCGCGAGGAATTTCCTGCGGTTCTCCGGCGTGTCCGGCATGCCCATGAACTGCTCGAGCATGCCGGTCTCGCCGATCACCGGGTTCACGCAGTTCACGCGGATGTTGTCCGGACCGAGCTCGGCGGCCATCGCCTTGCTGGTGACGATCACCGCGCCCTTGCTGCCGTTGTACCAGACCAGTCCCGGGCGCGGCCGCACGCCGGCGGTCGATGCGATCGTCACGAAACAGCCGCCGCCGCGCGTGCGGAAGTACGGCACCATGTGGATCGCGGTCCAGTACAGGCTCTTCACGTTGACCGCATAGACGCGGTCGAAATCCGCCTCGGTGACGCTCAGCAGCGGCTGGTTGCGATGCGTGGTGCCGGCGTTGTTGACGACGATGTCGAGCTGGCCGAAGTGCTTCAGTGCAGCGTCGAGCAGCGCCTTCACGTCGTCGCTGCACGACACGTCGCCGAAGGCGAATTGCGCGCGCCCACCGCGCGCGCGAATGCCCGCCGCGACGCGTTCACCCGCCTCGCGCGCCAGATCGTTGACGATCACCGCGCAGCCTTCTTCAGCGAATCGTTGCGCTATCCCTTCGCCAAAACCCGAAGCCGCGCCCGTGACGATGGCAGTCTTGCCTGCTAATCGCATGTGATGGTCCTTTCGCGGGTTCGGGTTTCGTTGGAGGCTGACTTCGCGAACGCGAAGTCAAGCCGCGCAGCGGCGGCCGGAAACAAAACCGACGCGCCGCCCGTGACGAGCGCCACCTTCTTCTCCAGTCGTTTCGACATCCTGAATCCCTCTCTCACCCGTGCTTGATCGCGATGGTCTTCAGCGTGGTGAAGCCGAGCAGCGCCTCGAATCCCTTCTCGCGCCCATAGCCGCTCGACTTCACGCCGCCGAAGGGCAGTTCGATCCCGCCGCCGGCGCCGTAGTTGTTGATGAAGACCTGCCCGCTCCTGACCTTGCGCGCGACGCGCAACTGGCGCGCGCCATCGCGCGTCCACACGCCCGCGACCAGGCCGTACATCGTGCTGTTGGCCAGACGCAGCGCTTCATCCTCGCCGTCGAAAGGCATCGCCGCCAGCACAGGCCCGAAGATCTCCTCCTGCGCCAGCCGGTGCGTGGACGGGACATCGCGCAGCAGCGTCGGCGCCTGGTAGAAGCCGGTCTGCGGCGCGTCCTCGACCACGTGGCCCTGCGCAGCGATCTGGATGCGGTCGACCTGCGCCTGCGACAGGTAGTCCCACACGCGCTGCAATTGCGAGCGCCGGATAAGCGGGCCGACATCGAGATCTGCGAGCGCGGGGCCGACCTTCAGGCGCGACATCACATCGCCGACGCGCGCGATCACGTCCTCGTAGACCGTACGCTCCACCAGCAGACGGCTGCCGGCCGAACAGGTCTGGCCCGCGTTCTGCACGATCGCGTTGACGACGACCGGCACCACGTCGTCGAGATTCGCGTCCGCGAAGACGATTTGCGGCGACTTGCCGCCGAGCTCGAGCGTGACCGGGCAGTGGTGCTTCGCCGCCGCCGTCGCCACCGCGGTGCCGGTGACCGGCGAGCCGGTGAACGAGATGTGGTCGATGCCGGCGTGCGCCGCGAGCGCGGCGCCGGCCTCGTTGCCATAGCCGGTGACGATGTTCAGAGCGCCGTCGGGAAAGCCGACCTCGGCCGCCAGCTCGGCCACGCGCAGCAGCGACAGGCACGCGTCCTCGGCCGGCTTCACTACGCAGGCGTTGCCGGCGGCGAGCGCCGCGCCGACGCTGCGGCCGAAGATCTGCATCGGATAGTTCCACGGAATGATGTGCCCGGTCACGCCGTGCGGCTCGCGGATCGTCAGCACCGTGATGCCCTTCTGATACGGCATGGTTTCGCCGTGCAGCTTGTCGGCTGCGCCGGCGTAGTACTCGAAGTAGCGTGCCATCGCCGCGGCGTCCGCGCGGCCCTGCTTCAGCGGCTTGCCGGTGGTGCGCGACTCGAGCCGCGCCAGCTCCTCCGCCTGCGCGGTGACGCGCGCGGACAGTTTCGCAAGCAGGCGGCCGCGCTCGGTCGCGGTCAGGCGGTCCCAGTCGCCGTCGCCGAATTCGCCGTAGGCGCTGCGCGCGGCGCGCACGGCCGCGTCGATGTCGGCCGCGTTGCCGCGCGCGATCTTCGCGAATGGTCGGCCGTCCGATGGGTCGACCACGTCGATCGACTGTCCGGACTGCGCTGC
>JBAIYN010000059.1:0-1756 GCA_037915775.1 Burkholderiales bacterium
TGCACCGACAGCGCCCGCGCGATGCCGAGCCGCTGCCGCTGCCCGCCGGAGAACTCGAACGGATACTTGACGAGCTGATCGCGCCTGAGTCCGACGCGTTCAAACAAGTACGCGGCGCGCTCGCGCGCCGCGGTCCCCGAGTGATCCTCGAAATTCCGCAGCGGTTCGACGACGATGTCTGACGCGCGCATGCGCGGATTCAGCGATGCATACGGATCCTGGAACACCGCCTGCAGTTCGCGCCGCACCGGCCGCATCTCCGCCTGCGACAGCTGGCTGATGTCGCGGCCGCGCCAGCGGATCGTGCCGCTGGTGGGGTCCTGCAGCCGCAGGATCAGCTTGCCGGTGGTCGACTTGCCGCAACCCGATTCACCGACCAGCCCCAGCGTCTCGCCGCTCGCGATCGAGAAGCTCACGCCGTCGACCGCGTGCACCTTGGCGCCGCCGCGCGCGAGCCAGCCCTGCTGCGTCGGGTAGTACTTGCGCAGGTCGGCGACTTCGAGAAGGACTTCACTCACGCCACCGGCTCCGCGATCGCCTTCGCTTCGACCTGCACCGGATGCCAGCACGCCGCCCAATGTCCCGGGCCGTGGCTTTCGAGCGGCGGCACCTCCGTCGTGCAGCGCTCTCCCGCGTTCGGGCAGCGCGGCGCGAACAGACACCCGGGCATCGGCTCCTTCAGCGACGGAACCATGCCGGGGATCTCGACCAGCCGCTTGCCGGTCTCGTTGACCGAGTCGCCGAGATGCGGCATCGAGCCGAGCAGCCCGCGCGTGTACGGGTGGCGCGGGCGCGCGAACAGCGCCTCGATCGGCGCCTCCTCGACCTTGCGGCCCGCGTACATCACCACCACGCGGTGCGCCATCTCGGCCACCACGCCCAGATCGTGGGTGATCAGGATGATCGAGGCATTCGTGGCATCGCGCAGCTCGCGCATGAGTTCCAAGATCTGCGCCTGGATCGTCACGTCGAGCGCGGTGGTCGGCTCGTCGGCGATCAACAGTCGCGGCTCGCACGCGAGCGCCATCGCGATCATCACGCGCTGGCGCATGCCGCCGGAAAGCTCGTGCGGGTACTGCTTGACGCGCCGCTCCGCCTCCGGGATGTGCACCGTGCGCAAGAGTTCGATCGCGCGCGCGGTGGCATCGTGCTCCGACAGGCCCCGGTGCAGCACCAGCGCCTCGGCGATCTGGCGGCCGACCGTCAGCACCGGATTCAGCGACGTCATCGGTTCCTGGAAGATCATCGCGATCTTGTTGCCGCGGATCGCGCGCATCTCGGGCTCCGGGAGCTTGAGCAGGTCGGTGCCGTCGAACTCGATCTTTCCTTCGACGATGCGCGCCGGCGGCATCGGCAGCAGGCGCAGGATCGACATCGAGGTCACGCTCTTGCCGCAGCCCGATTCACCGACGATCGCCAGCGTCTCGCCCGGCATCACGTCGAACGACACGCCGTCGACCGCGCGCACCACGCCGTCGCGCGTGTGGAAGTGCGTGCGCAGGTTCTCGACGTGCAGCAGGGGCTTGGCCATCTACATCCGCCGCGCGAGCCGAGGATCGAGGGCATCTCTCATGCCGTCGCCCAGAAGGTTCACCGACAGCACGGTCAGCGACAGGAAGATGCCCGGGAACAGCAGGATCGTGCCGGCGATCTGGATCAGGCTGCGCGCCTCGGCCATGATGTTGCCCCAGCTCGGGATGTTCGGCGGCGTGCCGGCGCCGATGAAGGACAGGATCGCCTCGGTGATCATCGCCGA
>JBAIYN010000450.1:0-3782 GCA_037915775.1 Burkholderiales bacterium
GGGGGACAACATCACGATGCAGGTGGCGCTGATTGCACCGATCGCGATGGAGGAGGGGCTGCGCTTCGCGGTGCGCGAAGGCGGCCGCACCGTCGGCGCCGGCGTCGTGGCCAAGGTGATCGAGTAACGGTGCAGGGGCATAGCTCAACTGGCAGAGCGTCGGTCTCCAAAACCGAAGGTTGGGGGTTCGATTCCCTCTGCCCCTGCCAAGGCAGTACCGAATGACTACGCAGAACGTTGAAACCGTAAACAGCAAGGCCGATCTCGCGCTCGTCAGCGTGGCGATCGTGATCGTGCTTGCCGGCGTGCTCGGGTTCAGTTTCCTGTCGGACCAGTCGATGCTTGCCCGCATCGGCATCCTTCTCGGCGGGATCGTGATCGGCTTGGGGATTGGCTGGTTCTCACAACCCGGCAAGCGATTCATCGGCTTCGCGCGCGAGTCCTACGACGAGGCTCGTCGGGTGACATGGCCGTCGCGCAAGGAGACCGTCAACACCACGGGAATCGTGTTTGCGTTCGTGGTGATCATGGCGATCTTCCTTTTCATCGTCGATAAGTCGCTCGAGTGGCTGCTCTACGACGTGCTGTTGCATTGGAAGTGATAGTTGAGGCAACGATGACTGAGGCCGCTCAGACAACCAAGCGCTGGTACGTGGTCCATGCCTATTCAGGCATGGAAAAGAGTGTGGCCAAGACGCTGCAGGAGCGGATCGATCGCGCGGGCTTGCAGGCGCATTTCGGTCGCATCCTCGTGCCGACGGAGGAAGTGGTCGAAGTCAAGGGTGGCAAGAAAGCGATCTCCGAGCGACGCTTGTACTCGGGTTACGTGCTGGTCGAGATGGACATGGCCGACGATGCCTGGCATCTGGTCAAGAGCACGCCCAAGGTGACCGGCTTCCTCGGCGGTACCGCCAATCGCCCCACGCCGCTGCCGCAGAAGGAGGTGGACGAGATCCTGCTGCGGATGCAGGAGGGGTACGAGAAACCGCGCCCGAAGGTGCTGTTCGAGGTGGGCGAGATGGTGCGCGTGAAGGATGGTCCGTTCACTGACTTCAACGGGAACGTCGAAGAGGTCAACTACGACAAGAATCGCGTCCGTGTGTCGGTCACGATCTTCGGTCGATCGACGCCGGTCGACCTGGAATTCGGTCAGGTTGAAAAGGTGTAGGACCGCATCGCGGTCCTACACCCTTCGGCGAAGGCTGACCTGCGAAGCAGGTCAAGCTCGCGCAGCGGGCGGCCGGAGCCAAGAGGTTTGGCAGTACGCGAAGGGGCCGGCGCGAATGGCCCCGGGAATTGAGGAGCGCAAGTAGAGCGATCGAACGCGCGCTTGAACTCAGGAAAGAGCTGACATGGCAAAGAAAATCGTCGGCTTTATCAAGCTGCAGGTGCCAGCCGGTAAAGCCAATCCCTCGCCGCCGATCGGGCCCGCGCTCGGTCAGCGCGGTCTGAACATCATGGAGTTCTGCAAGGCTTTCAACGCCCAGACCCAGGGTGTCGAGCCCGGCTTGCCGATCCCGGTGGTCATCACGGCATACGCGGACAAGAGTTTCACGTTCGTGATGAAGACGCCGCCGGCTACCGTGCTGATCAAGAAGGCGGCGAAGATCGAGAAGGGGTCGCCCAAGCCGCACACCGACAAGGTCGGCAAGATCACCCGCGCCCAGGCCGAGGAGATCGCCAAGGCCAAAATGCCGGACTTGACGGCCGCCAACATGGAGTCGGCGGTGCGCACGATCGCCGGCAGCGCGCGCTCGATGGGCATCACGGTGGAGGGCCTGTAAATGGCACGTCTCTCCAAACGTACGCGGGCAATCCGCGGCAAGGTCGAACTGAACAAGAGCTACGCGCTCGCCGATGCGCTGAAACTGGTGAAGGACACAGCGACGGCGAAGTTCGACGAGTCGGTTGACGTTGCGGTTGTTCTTGGCATAGACGCCAAGAAGTCTGACCAGTCGGTGCGCGGCGCGGTCGTCCTGCCGGCGGGCACGGGCAAGACCGTGCGCGTGGCCGTGTTTACGCAGGGTGCGAAGGCGGACGAGGCAAGAGCCGCGGGGGCAGATATCGTCGGATTTGACGACCTCGCCGCAAAGGTCAAGGAAGGCTTTATGGATTTCGACGTCGTGATCGCGTCACCCGATGCGATGCGCGTCGTCGGTGCACTGGGCCAGATCCTTGGCCCGCGCGGACTGATGCCGAATCCGAAGGTCGGCACGGTGACACCCGACGTGGCGGGAGCGGTCAAGAACGCCAAGGCTGGCCAAGTCCAGTTTCGTGCCAACAAGGAAGGGGTGGTGCACTGCTCGATCGGCCGTGCCTCGTTCGAGGTCGACCGATTGAAGACAAATATGACGGCCCTGGTGGAAGCGCTGAACAAGGCGAAGCCCGCGTCGGTCAAGGGAATCTTTCTGAAGAAACTTTCGGTGTCTTCGACGATGGGAATCGGCGTGCGTGTCGATCCCGCGTCGCTGAGCGGATAGGAAACACTGCCCGGCCGCGACCGGGCATGAATTCGACGGGTTCGGTCGCCGGACTCGTCCAATGGCTTTGGGCTGCGCGTCGCGTCGAGGCGTCTTTTCGATACGGGCGCGCTGCTGTCAAAGACCGCTGGGGTCTCCGACCGGAGACCTAAGCAAGCCGGTGCGAGCTGGCGAACCCAGCGCAGACGGTGTCCCGAAGAGAGGGTTTTGCGTTGTGAAGCGTTCGCGCCAGCAACTCGAAGGTCTCTCGCGGCGGTCGCCGGTTTAGCAACCGGTGCAAGGCGTGAGCTGAGCACCTTTGAGTGGAGTCAGTTCCATGGGTATGAATCGAGAAGAGAAAGCGGCCATGGTCGATGAAGTCTCCGCCCTTGTGGCGAAGGCCCAGTCGATCGTGGTCGCCGAATACCGTGGGCTGACTGTGGAATCGGTCACCAAGCTGCGCAAGGAAGCGCGCGCGCAAGGTGTCCAGTTGCGTGTGTTGAAGAACACGTTGGCGCGCCGCGCCGTCGGGGGCACGCCGTTCGCCGGACTGGCCGACAAACTCGTCGGCCCGCTGGTGTACGGCTTCAGCAGTGACCCCGTGGCGGCCGCCAAGGTGATCGCGAATTTCGCCAAAGGCAACGACAAGCTCGTCGTCAAGGCTGGCGCTATGCCCAACTACGTCATGGACGTGAAGGGCGTGACGGCGCTGGCCACGATGCCGAGCCGCGAGGAGCTGCTGGCGAAGCTGATGGCGACCATGCAGGCGCCGATCGGCCAGTTCGTGCGCACACTCAACGAAGTGCCGTCCCGCTTCGTTCGCACTCTCGCTGCCGTGCGGGATGCGAAGGAAAAGGCGACGGCCTGATCCGCATTCAGTCTCGAAACCGCATTCACAACGTATCAGGAGAAACAAATGGCACTTTCGAATCAGGAAATCCTCGACGCGATCGCAGCGAAATCCGTCCTCGAGATCAGCGAGCTGATCAAGATGATGGAAGACAAGTTCGGCGTCTCGGCTGCGGCGGCTGCGGTGGCCGTCGCCGCACCGGCGGGTGGCGCGGCCGCACCGGCGGCGGAAGAAAAGACCGAGTTCACCGTGGTTCTCACGGAGACCGGCGCGAACAAGGTCAACGTCATCAAGGCCGTCCGGGAACTCACCGGCCTGGGTCTGAAAGAAGCGAAGGATCTGGTCGATGGCGCACCGAAACCCGTGAAGGAAGGCGTCAACAAGGCGGATGCCGACGCCGCGAAGAAGAAGTTGGAAGACGCCGGCGCGAAAGTCGAGCTCAAGTAACCGGATGAGGTCGGTGCGCCTTCGGC
>JBAIYN010000681.1:0-5009 GCA_037915775.1 Burkholderiales bacterium
GAATCGCGCGCCTCCTGCCGCAGCGCCGATGCCAGCCGTGATGCCAGGGCTTCGCCGATCACCGTGGCGCCCGACAGGGCCTCGCGCACGCGCGCCAGCAGATCCTCCGGCTCCATGTCCTTCAGCAGGTAGCCGTCCGCGCCGGCGCGGATCGCGCCGATCAGGTCGTCCGGCGCGTCCGACACCGTCAGCATGACCACCCGGCGTGACGGGTCTTCCTCCTTCAGCGCGGTCAGGATGTCGAGCCCGCTTTCGCCCTTCAGGTTCAGGTCGAGCAGGATCAGATCCGGCTCGTGGCGCCGCGCCAGTTCGAGCGCCTCGCTGCGGTTGCCGGCCTCGCCGACGACGTCGATGCCATCGGCCATCGTCAGCAGCTGGCGCACGCCCTTGCGAAAAAGCGGGTGGTCGTCCACCACCAGAACGGTCTGGCGAGTCGATCCGGCTGCGTCGGTCATTGCGGCACGATCTCCGCACCGGATTCGGCGGCCGCGCGCGACGTCGCGTGCGCGATCGCGGCAACCGGAACGAAGCGCAGCCGCACGCTCGTTCCGGTCGGCTGGCGCGATTCGATATCGATCGTCCCGCCAAGCGCGCGCGCCCGATCGCGCATGATCGACAGGCCGAAGTGATGCCGCGGCGAAGTCGCGGCGCCGATGCCGATGCCGTCGTCCTCGATGCTCACCTCGATTGCGCCGTCGCGGTCCTCCTCGCGCCGCTTCAGATGCACCGACGCATGCCGTGCCTGCGCATGATGCTCGACGTTGGCAAGCGCCTCGCGCACGATCTGCAGCACGTGAATCTGCTCGTTCGCCGACAGCTCCACGCCGACGAGTTCGTCGCGCAGTTCGACCTCCAGCCCGGCTCGCTGGCGCAGATCGTCGACCACCTGCGCCACCGCGCTGCGCAGGCCCTTGCCGGACAGCTGCAGCCTGAACGTCGTCAGCAGCTCACGCAGCTGCCGATACGCGGTCGACACGCCGTTGCGCAGCTCGGCGACCACTTCGCGCGCCTCGTCGGCGCTCGCGCCCTGCCCGACCAGCGCCGACAGCCGCGCCAGCTGGATCTTCGTGTAGGTCAGCGACTGCGCGATCGAATCGTGCAGCTCGCGCGCGATCGCCGAGCGCTCCTCGAACAACGCGAGCCGACGATGCTCGTCGCGGCTTTCCTCGGCGGCCAGCGCGGCCGCGAGATGGCGTCCGATCACCTGCACCAGCTCCAGTTGCGACGGCGTCAGCTCCTGTCCCGGCATCAGCGTCAGCGGCATCACGCCGAAGCTGCGGTCGCCGTCGACCATCGGGACCGACACCACGCGCGCCGCCCCACGCTCGTCCGCCGCGGTATGCCAGACGATCCGCGTGCCGTCCTCGCAGTCCTCGCAGCGCACCAGATCGCAGGTGCGCCCCGCCCGTTCCTCGGCCTGCGCCAGCGGAAACCCCCCGCGAGTCTGCTCGTCGCGGGCGCAGATCACCACGCCCGCCACCCCAAGCACGTCGCGCACGTTTTCGGCAATCCGCTGCAAGGCCTCGCGCCGCAGGCTCGGCTGCGTCAGGTCGCGCGCTGTCTCGTACAGCAGCGCGAGCGATCTGTTCTTCTCCGCGAGGTCGGCGGTCTTCTCCGCGATCTGCGCCTCCAACGAGCCGTACAACCGCCCCATTTCCTCGACCATGTGATTGAAATCGCGGCCGAGCTGTCCCAGCTCGTCGGGTCCGGTGTTCTCCGCGCGCGCGGCAAAGCTTCCGCTGCGCACCGCCTGCGCGCAGCGCACCAGGTCGCGCACCGGCTGGAACACCTCGACGTCGAGCAGGAAGACCGCGCTGATCACGAGCACCAGCGTGATGAACAACGCGGCGCCCAACGCGACCTGCAGGCCGTGAATGCGCGACTCCAGATCGGCCTCGAGCTGCAGCACGAACCGGTCGATCTCCGCCACGAACGGATGGATCTGCGTCAGCAATGCTTCGCGCGCCGCGCTGTCGTTCGCCGCGCGCTCGGCCAGCGGTCGGATCTGGTCGCGCCAGTGCGCGGCGATGCTCCGGTACGACTGCGCCAGCGCGCTGTTGTCGTCACCTGCGCGCCCCGGCAGCGCACCGACCAGCTGCGGATGCGCGAGCCTCGCCTCGAATGCATCGATCTCACGGCGGATCCGGCGCTCGCGTTCCGCCGGTTCGACATCGGGCTCGGCCACGCGCGTTGCCAGCAGATACGACTGCATCCGCAGCGACCCCGCCAGATTGATCGCCGCGCCCTTGCCGACCGACCGCTCGGTGAAAACGGCCGCTGCGATCACTACCGTGATCGCGAGCAGGGCGATCACACCGAGCACGGTACTGACCCGCAGCAGTGTCGAGCGGCTCCAGATGACCTTTAATTGCATATTGGTTTTCGGGCGCGAGGACTAACGGACGGTATCCACCGGACGCCACCGGCGACTGACGCACGTCAAGGCTACTCCGGCCCGGGTTACTTCCATCGCCGTAGATGCGCCTGTCAGCCGTTACCTATTTCGGAGTACGCACCCGATCTCTGACGGAGTGACTGAGCCTTGCTCTTGATATGGGTCATCCGAACGGGCCGCCCGGCGCGGATTCTTGCGCGCAATTCTGAAGTCCGCCAACCGGAACCGGTACCAACCATGGCCAACGTTGCTTCGATTCCCGCTGCGTCGACGAAGTCGCTGCGCACCCGGCAGTGGTCCGTCGCCATCTCGAGCACCTTTGCGTTCACCGTCTGCTTCGCGGTGTGGATGATGTTCGCGGTGATCGGGATCCCGATCAAGAAGACCCTCGGCCTGAACGCGACCGAGTTCGGGATCCTGACCGCCACGCCCGTGCTGACCGGCTCGCTGATCCGCGTTCCGCTCGGGATGTGGACCGACAAATTCGGCGGCCGCATCGTCCTGCTCGTGCTGATGCTGAGCACCGTGATCCCGATCTGGCTGATCTCCTATGCGACCGCGTTCTGGCAATACCTGGTGCTCGGGCTCTTCGTCGGCCTGGCCGGCGGCTCGTTTTCGGTCGGCACGCCGTACGTCGCGCGCTGGTTCAAGAAGGAGCAGCAGGGCTTCGCGATGGGCGTGTTCGGCGCGGGCAACTCCGGCGCGGCGGTGAACAAGTTCGTCGCCCCGGCGCTCGTCGTCGCGTTCGGCTGGGCCGTCGTGCCCCAGGTCTATGCGGTGTCGATGCTGGTGATGGCGCTGCTGTTCTGGATGTTCACCTACTCGGATCCGTCGCACCTGGTCGACAGCCGCATCACGTGGCGCCAGCAGCTGCTGGCGCTGAAGGACCCGACGGTGTGGAAGTACTGCCAGTACTACTCGATCGTGTTCGGTGGCTACGTCGCCCTCAGCCTGTGGATGGTGCAGTACTACGTCGGCGAGTTCGGGCTCGACATCCGCGTGGCCGCACTGCTGGCGGCTTGCTTCTCCCTGCCCGGCGGCGTGCTGCGCGCCATTGGCGGCTGGCTGTCCGACAAGTGGGGCGCGCACCGCCTGACGTGGTGGGTGATGTGGGTGAGCTGGATCTGCCTGTTCCTGCTGTCGTACCCGGCGACCAGCTACACGATCCAGACCATCGGCGGTCCGTACACGTTCACGCTGGCGCACAACGTCTGGAGCTTCACGCTCCTGATGGCGGTGATGGGCGTGGCGTGGGCGTTCGGCAAGGCGAGCGTGTTCAAGTACATCTCGGATTCCTATCCGCACAACATCGGCGTGATCTCGGGCGTGGTCGGGCTGGCGGGCGGGCTGGGCGGATTCATCCTGCCGATCATGTTCGGCGCGCTGCAGGACCTGACCGGCATCCGTTCCAGCTGCTTCATGCTGATGTACGGCGTGGTCTGGGTGTCGCTGATCTGGATGTACCGGACCGAGGTGCGCACCGTCGACGTCGTGTCCGGGAGGCCGGCCGAGGCCGCCGCCCACTGAATTACTCATTCGAGCGAAGGAGAGCATATGAGCGCGGTCCAACCCGGAACGGCGATGTCGCCGAAGCCCGGCTCGTCGGCCGACATCGTCGACTGGCGACCCGAAGAGGAAGCCTTCTGGAACGCCACCGGCAAACGAATTGCGTACCGCAACCTGGTGCTGTCGGTGCCGGCGCTGCTGTGCGCGTTCGCGGTCTGGGGCATGTGGGGGATCATCACGGTGCAGATGTACAACCTCGGCTTTCCGTTCACGCAGGCCGAGCTGTTCACGCTGACCGCAATCGCCGGCATCGCCGGCGCGACGATGCGCATCCCGGCGTCGTTCTTCATCCGCCTGGCCGGCGGGCGCAACACGATCTTCCTGACCACCGCGATGCTGCTCGCGCCCGCGATCGGCACCGGCATCGTGCTGCAGCACAAGGACTGGCCGCTGTGGGCGTTCCAGCTGATGGCGTTGTGGTCGGGTGTCGGCGGCGGCAACTTCGCCAGCTCGATGTCGAACATCAGCACCTTCTTCCCGAAGCGGCTGCAGGGCACCGCGCTCGGCATCAATGCCGGCATCGGCAACTTCGGCGTCACCACGATGCAGATCGTGATTCCGCTGGTGATGACGGTCGGGATCTTCGGCGCCCTCGGCGGCGCGCCGGAGACGCTGATCAAGGACAGCGGCTGGATCTTCGGCAAGATCCACGCCGGCACGCCGACCTGGATCCAGAACGCGGGCTTTGCATGGGTGCTGTCGCTGGTGCCGCTCGCGATCCTGTGCTGGCTCGGCATGAACAACCTGAAGACGGTTACTCCAGCAGCGGGTCATCCGATCGTCGCCTTCCTGAAGATCACCTATCTCTACACGCTGGCCTTCATCCCGTCGATCCTCGGCCTATACCTGTACCTGCCGCCGCCCACCGGACGCGGCTGGATCAGCATGTGGGTCGCGATCCCGCTGGACGTCGTGAGCGCGCTGCTGATCATGCGGCTCGCCGCCTTCGGCGCGATGAAGGAGAACATCCAGAAGCAGTTTGCGATCTTCAAGGACAAGCACACCTGGTCGATGACGGCGCTGTACATCGTGACCTTCGGCTCGTTCA
>JBAIYN010000042.1:0-1723 GCA_037915775.1 Burkholderiales bacterium
TTGCCGGTGTTCACCGCCAATTGAGCGTCGAAAGCCCGCTTGTAGGCTGGCCGCGCTTCGCCGCGGGCGACATAGGTAGCCAGGTTCGGAAACTCGTTCAGGATGCCCGATGACTTCAGCCTGAGCAGTACCGACACCATCATCAGGTCGCCAGCGCTGAACGCGCCCTCGAGCCAGTCGGCATCGTCCAGACGGCGAGACAGCGGCTCCAACCGGGTGCGGACGCGGTCCTCGACCAGTGGCAGGCGCTCCTTGCTCCACGGCCTGTCGCGCTCCAGAAGACGGGCGGTCGCAAGTTCGAGGATCGCCGGCTCCACCGAGTTGAGCGCGGCGAACATCCACGCGATCGCGCGCGCCCGGTCATTGGCATCGAGCGGCAGCAGGCCCGCATGGCGCTCGGCGATATGGAGCACGATCGCGCCTGTCTCAAACAGTGCGAGGTCGCCTTCCTGATAGGTCGGAATCTGGCCGAAAGGATGCAGCGCCAGATGCGCGGACTCCTTCATCGCTTTGAAGGAAAGAAGACGAACGTGGTAGGACAGGCCCACTTCTTCGAGGGCCCAGCGGACCCGCATATCGCGCGCCAGCCCCTTGCCGCCGTCGGGCGAGCGTTCGAAGGCGGTGATGGTAATGGCCATTCAGGCGCCTCGCCCCGCTTCATAGAAGCAGATTGCCGCCGCCGCGGCGACGTTGAGCGATTCAGCGCCGCCCGGCATCGGAATCGTGACCCGCAGGTCGGCCCGCGCCGCCAGCGCAGGGCTCACGCCCTGCCCCTCGGAGCCGAAGACCCAGCCTAGCCGGCCGGACAGGTCCGCGTCCTTGATCGGCGTGCCGCCGCACACAGCGGTGCAGGCAATCTTGCCTCCGAAACGCGCGATCGCTTCGGCGAGGTTGGCATGCTCTTCGATCGCCAACCCGAAGTGCGCGCCCATGCCCGCGCGTAGCACCTTCGGGGACCACGCGTCCGCGCAGCCCGTCCCCAGCACGGCTTCGCCGATGCCGAACGCGGCGGCGCTGCGCAGGATCGCGCCCACGTTGCCGGCGTCCTGGATTCCCTCAAGAAGCACGCAGCTCTTCGCGCGCCGAAGATCGGCCTTCGCAGCGGGCACGGCGATCTCCGCTGCAATTCCCGTCGGCGCTTCCGTGTCGGAAATGGCACGAAAGACGGCATCGGCGAGCACCGTCGTCGCATCAGCCTGCTTCGCCAGCATTTCGAATCGACCGGATGAAGACTTGGAAAGGATGAGCATTTCCAGTTTCCAGCCTGCTTGCAGGCAGGCGGTGACGAGGTGCTCGCCCTCGATCAATGCCCGGCCGTCCTTGCGCCGTGCACGGGCGTCGCGGACGAGCGCACGCCAGCGCTTTACGCGTGGGTTGTCGCGCGAGGTGATCGCACTCACGCGAGGTCGAGCTGCCGCTGCACCGGCAGGAAGCTGCGACGGTGGATGGCGCAGGGGCCGTGGCGCTCGAGCAGCGCGAGGTGCTGCGGCGTCGGATAGCCCTTGTGACGTTCGAAGCCGTATTGCGGATAGCGTTCGTGCAGACGCCGCATCTCGGCATCGCGCGCGGTCTTGGCGAGGATCGACGCGGCCGAGATCACCGCGTGCAGGCGGTCGCCCTGCACGAACGCGCGCGCCCGGCACTCGAGGCTCGGGCAGCGGTTGCCGTCGATCCAGGCCTCGTCGGGCCGCACCGCCAGCGCCGCCACGGCGCGCTGCATCGC
>JBAIYN010000292.1:0-6671 GCA_037915775.1 Burkholderiales bacterium
TCTCGTGTCGGTCGACTGGCAGGGTTTCCTGTACGACTGCGACTTCAACCAGATGCTCGGCCTGCACCTGCACGAAGGCGGCCGCGGCCCCGGCCGCATCCACCTCGAGGACTGGCTCGAAATGGACCTGGCCGGCAACCCGATCGTCGTGGCGGATCACTGCTACGGATGCACGGCGGGCCAGGGCTCCTCCTGCGGAGGAGCCCTGGCGTGATCCGTCATCGGTGATCCGTGATCCGTAAGAGCGGAGTGGTGACGCCTGTGAGTACAGCGGCGATGGGCCATGCTGCGGCCACGCACGACGCGGACTCCGGTGCACGACTCAACAGATCACTGGTCACGGATCACGGATCACGAACCGAGACCCCCGGCCGCGTTTGCCCTCCCCACTACGGCTACTCCGCGCGGACGTTCGCGCGGGCGGCGCAGTTCGCGGAGGACACGATCTACGTGATCGGTGGGCTGTACGGCAACGGGTTCGCGCTCGACGCGATCGAGCGGCTGGCGGCGCAGGAGACGGTTCGGCCGCGGCTCGTGCTCAACGGCGACTTTCACTGGTTCGATGCGGAGCCCGCGCTGTTCACGGAGATCCAGCGTCGCGTCACGGCGGACCCGAACGTGGCGCTGCGCGGCAACGTCGAAACCGAACTCGCGGGCGATGATCCCGCTGCCGGCTGCGGCTGCGCGTATCCGGAATCGGTCCCGGACGAGGACGTCGAGCGCAGCAACGCGATCCTCGAGCGGCTGCGGACGGCCGCGCGGCAGTGCCGCCGCGACGATGCTGCGAACATGCTGCCGATGCACGCAGTGGTCGAGGTCGGGGCCGCGCGCATCGCGATCGTGCACGGCGACGCCTGGTCGCTCGCCGGCTGGCGCTTTGCACACGATGCCCTGCACGACCCGGCGCATGAACCGATGCTCGTTGCGGCCTTCGAACAGGCGGCGGTCGACGGCTTCGCCTGCAGCCACACCTGTGCGCCGGCGCTGAAAATGCTGGGCGGACGCTTCGTGATCAACAACGGCACGGCCGGGATGTCGAATTTCGAAGGCACTACGCACGGCGTGATCACGCGCGTTTCGGCCCACCCGCCCGCCGGCGCGATCGCACGCTCGAGGCTGTACGGGATCAGATTCGCCGACGTGTTCGTCGACGCGCTGCGCGTCGATTTCGATTTCACCGCGTGGATCGAGCGCTTCGACGCGGTGTGGACTGCGGGTTCGCCGGCCGCGGTTTCGTACCGACGCCGCATCACCGAAGGGCCGCGCTTCACCGTTGCGCAGGCGCTCGGCAACGTGCGCCACGCGTTGCCGTGCGCGTAGCCTTGCCGGCGTAAGAGCCTTTGCGACGTTCCGACTGATCGCGGCACGGGCAAGCACCCGTACGACACGAATCGTTGGGGGAATCATGGACAGGAAGCGGGTGCTGCTGCTGCTGATCATCCTTGCAGCGATCTCGGCGTTCTTCATCTTCGACCTGAAGCAATACTTCAGCCTGGAGTACTTCCAGGCGAGTCGAACGCGGATCGCGGCTTATCGCGACGCGCACTATGCGCAGACCGCGGCAATCTACTTCGCGCTCTACGTCGCCGTCGCCGCGCTGTCGCTTCCCGGCGCCGCGGCGATGACTCTCGTTGCAGGCGCGCTCTTCGGTCTGGTCTGGGGCACCGTGCTGGTGTCCTTTGCATCGGCGATCGGCGCCACGCTGGCATTCCTGATCGCGCGGCTGATCCTCGGCGAGTGGGTGCAGACCCGGTTTGCCGACAAGCTGGCGTCGATCAATGCCGGCATCGAGAAGGAAGGCGCGTTCTACCTGTTCGCGCTCCGGCTGGTGCCGCTGTTCCCGTTCTTCGTGATCAACCTCGTAATGGGGCTGACGAAGATCCGCACCACGACGTTCTACTGGGTCAGCCAGGTCGGCATGCTGGCCGGCACGATCGCGTACGTCTATGCCGGCGCGCAACTCGGCCAGTTCAGGATTTCCGCGGGGCTGATCTCCGCGTTCGTGCTGCTCGGCCTCTTCCCGCTCGTCGCCAGGAAGGTGCTCGACGCGCTGAAGGCACGCAAGGTGTACGCGCGGTGGGCCGGCCGGCGCCCGGCGCGCTACGACTACAACCTGGTCGTGATCGGCGCCGGCAGCGCGGGGCTGGTGTCCGCCTATATCGGCGCGGCCACGAAGGCGAAGGTCGCGCTGATCGAGAAGCACAGGATGGGTGGCGACTGCCTGAACACCGGCTGCGTGCCGAGCAAGGCGCTGATCCGTTCCGCCAGGCTGCTGTCGCGCATCGCGCGCAGCAGCGAGTTCGGCATCGAAAGCGCGTCCGCGAAGTTCAGATTCGCCGACGTGATGGAGCGCGTGGCGAGGGTCGTCAGGACGGTCGAGCCGCACGATTCGGTCGAGCGCTACAGCAAGCTCGGCGTGGATTGCGTGACCGGCAGCGCGAAGATCACGTCGCCGTGGACGGTCGAAGTGACGACGGCCACCGGCACGAAAACGCTGACCACGAAGGCGATCATCATTGCAGCCGGCGCGCGCCCTGTCGTGCCGCCGATACCCGGCATCGAGGAGGTCGGCTACCTGACCTCGGACACGGTGTGGAACCTGCGCGAACTGCCGAAGCGGCTGGTCGTGCTCGGCGGCGGGCCGATCGGTTCTGAACTGACGCAGGCGTTCGCGCGCCTGGGCAGCCAGGTTACGCAGGTCGAGATGCTGCCGCGGATCCTGGTGCGCGAGGATCCTGAAGTCTCCGCGCTGGTGCAGAAGCGGTTCGAATCCGAAGGCATCCGCGTGTGCACCTCCCACAAGGCCAGGCAGTTCGCCGTCGAGAACGGCGAGAAGATCGCGATTCTCGAGCACGCCGGGCAGGATGTCCGCGTGCCGTTCGACCAGTTGCTGGTGGCCGTCGGCCGCGTCGCCAACACGCAAGGCTATGGGCTCGAGGAACTCGGCATCGGCACGACCGCGGCACGGACCATCGAGACCGACGACTACCTGCAGACGATCTACCCCAACATCTTCGCCTGCGGCGACGTGGCCGGACCGTACCAGTTCACGCACACCGCCGCGCACCAGGCGTGGTACGCGGCAGTCAACGCGCTGTTCGGCACTTTCAGGCGCTTCCGGGCGGACTACCGCGTGATCCCGTGGGCGACCTTCACCGAGCCCGAGGTCGCGCGTGTGGGACTCAACGAAACCGAGGCGAAGCAGAAGAACATCCCGCACACGGTGACGGTCTATCGCATCGACGATCTCGACCGCGCGATCGCCGACGGTGAGGCATACGGCTTCGTCAAGGTGTTGACGCGGCCCGGCACCGACCAGATCCTCGGCGTGACGATCGCGGGCGAGCACGCGGGCGACCTGCTCGCGGAGTACGTACTGGCAATGAAGCACAACCTGGGACTGAACCAGATCCTCGGCACGATCCACACCTATCCTACGCTCGCGGAGGCGAACAAGTACGCCGCCGGCAACTGGAAGCGATCGACCGTGACGCGGGGCCAGTGGGCATTCCTGACCGCATTTCAGTCGTGGCGGCGCGGCGCGTTCGGGATCGGCGCGGTGCTGGCGCAGATCGGTCCGCTGCTGAGCGACAAGCGCAAGGCCTATGCCGCCGGCGAGCATTGAACGAAAACGGGTCACCAGGATGAAGCGCCTGATTCTGTGCCTGCTGGTCGCGCTGCTGCCGGGCCTCGCTGCCGCGCAGGGCTTCGACCACTCGCACGCGGCGTGGACCGCGCTGCTGGCGCGGCACGTGAAGCTGATCTCGAACGGCAATGCGTCGCGCGTCGACTACCGGGGCTTTGCCGCCGATCGCGACGCGCTGCAGGGCTATCTGAAGACACTTTCCGCGGTGACGCCGGCCGAATTCGCCGGATGGACCAAGGCGCAGCAGTTCGCATTTCTCGCCAACGCCTACAACGCCTTCACGATCGAGAAGATCCTGACGCGCTATCCCCACCTTAAGTCGATCCGCGACTTCGGCCGCGTGTTCGGCAACCCGTGGAAGGACGAGTTCTTCACGCTGCTGGGCGCCCGGCACAGCCTCGACTGGATCGAGCACGAGATGCTGCGCGCACCCGGCCGGTACGACGACCCGCGCGTGCACGTGGCGGTGAACTGCGCTTCGGTCGGCTGCCCGATGCTGGCGAACCAGGCGTTCACCGCCGACCGCCTCGACGCGCAGCTCGACGACCTGTTCCGCCGCTTCATGTCGGACCGTACGCGCAACCGGTACGACCCGCGCTCGCACACCGTCGAGCTGTCGCCGATCTTCGAGTGGTACGGCAAGGATTTCGACAAGGGTCACAAGGGATTCGCCAGCCTGCAGGACGTGGTGGCGAGATACGCCGACCAACTGGCCGACAGTCCCGCAGACCGACAGGCGCTGCGCAGCAAGACGGTGCCGATCAGGTTCCTCGACTACGACTGGTCGCTGAACGACGCGAAATAGCCGCGCGTCGGCGCTGCCGGCGCACACGGATTCGCACGATTAGCATCGGTGCATGCGGCTGGCCATCATCATCCCGGTCCTGAACGAAGCCGCGGTCATCGCGGCCGCGATCGGGCGCCTGGGCGACCTGCGCGCGCGCGGCGCGCGCGTGATCGTCGTCGATGGCGGCAGCCACGACGATACGGCGGCCCGTGCAGCGGCCGCCGACCGCGTCGTCAGTGCGGCGCGCGGGCGCGCGCTGCAGATGAATGCCGGCGCGCGCACTCCGGAAGCGATCGACAGCGATGTGCTGCTCTTCCTGCATGCCGACACGCGCCTGCCGCCCAATGCGGACCGGACCATCTTTCGCGCACTCTCGAATTCTGACCGCGTCTGGGGCCGGTTCGACGTTTCGATCGACGCCGAGCAGCCGCGCAACCAGGCTCAATTGCGCGTGGTGTCCCGCTTCATGAACTGGCGCTCGCGCCTGACCGGCATCGCGACCGGAGACCAGGCGATCTTCATCGAACGCAGCGGCTTCGTTGCGCTGGACGGATTCGCGCCGATTCCGCTGATGGAGGACATCGAGTTCTGCCGCCGCGCGCGCCGCCTGTCTCGTCCGATCGCACTACCCGAGTGCGTTAGTACTTCCGGCCGACGCTGGGAAAAGAATGGAGTGCTTCGGACGATAATGCTGATGTGGCGGCTACGCGCCGCTTATTTCCTCGGAGCCGACCCGGCGCAGCTGCTGATGCGATATCGCAATATTCGATGAAGCCTCCTCCGTTTGCCGTTGGTGTTTTTGCCCGCCCGCCGGTCGCGGGCAAAGCCAAGACGCGTTTGCTTCCGGCGCTCGGGCCGGGCGGCACGGAGCGGCTGCAGGCGCACCTGATCGAAAAGACCCTGACCGTCGTCTGCGGCAGTCCGCGCGCCCGCGTCACGCTGTTCGTGCGCGGCGACCCGCTGCATCCATACATCGTGGCCTGTGCGCATCGCTTCAACATCCCGACGCGCGAGCAGGTCGGCCACAACCTCGGCGCCCGCATGCACGCGGCGTTCGTGCACATGCTCGCGGCCTATCCGCGCGCGCTGATCGTCGGCGTCGACAACCTGACGCTGACCGGCAACCTGCTGCTCGAGGCCGACGAAGCACTGCAGAAATACGATGTCGTCGTGCAGCCCGCGGCCGACGGCGGCTATACGCTGATCGGCCTGTCGCGTCCGCGCGCGGGACTGTTCAAGGGAATTCCCTGGGGCACGCCGGACGTTATGCGGCTCACGCGCGAGCGGATTTCGCAGGAAGGGCTGCGGGTCGCCGAACTGACGGCGGCCTGGGACATCGATACGCCGACCGACCTCGGCCGCGCATTGCGCGAAGGGCTCCTGTCCGAGTCGATCATCCGCTGAGGACGGCACATCGGCGCGGAAAGTGCAAGCGCCGCCACAGGGCACTGCCCTCAATCTCAACGGTCGTCGTATCCTGCCGCCGCGACAAAGCGGGGACATCCGTTGCAGTTTCTTCCTGAATCCGATCTGAGACCTCGATGAGCCAGCAACTGCTGCTCATCGGCGGCGGGCAGGCGCACCTGGGCGTGCTGGATGCCTTCGCACGCACGCCGCTGCGGGGCGCCGAGATCACGCTGGTGTCGCGCTTCGACAACTGCATCTACTCCGGCATGCTGCCGGGTTGGATCGCGGGCCACTATCGGCTGGAGGAGTGCACCATTCCGCTGCCCGACGTGGCCGAGCGCGCCGGCGCGACGTTCTTCCGCGATCGGGCGATCGCGATCGATCTGGTCGAGCGCGTCGCCTACACGCAGGCCGGCACGCCGCTGCCGTTCGACATCGTTTCGATCGACATCGGATCCGAAATCGATCCCGATGCGATCCGCGGCGTCGGCCAGCATGCGCTGGGCATTCGTCCGATCGAGAAGTTCGTCGAGACCTGGCAGCGCCACATGACGCGCATCAGCGGCGCATCGGAACCGGGCAATGTCACGGTTGTCGGCGGCGGTGCGGCCGGCGTCGAGATCGCGCTGGCCATCGGCCAATACGCGGCGCAAGCGTCGCTGCGCCTCGGCGTGCAACTGATCACCGGCCGGCCCGGACTGTTGCCGGCGCTGCCGGCCAGCATGCGCAAGCGCGCCGCCCGCCTGCTGCCAACGGTCGGCGTGCGCACGATCGAGGACGACGTGACATCCGTCGGTCCGGACTTCGTGCAGCTGGAGCGGGCGGGCGATC
>JBAIYN010000650.1:0-1692 GCA_037915775.1 Burkholderiales bacterium
AAGTCGCCCTGCGACAGGATCAGCGACTTGCGCAGATTGTTCTCGAGCAGCGGCCCGAGCACGAAGGCGAGCACCAGCGGCGCCGGCTCGTAGCCGAATTTGCGCATCAGGTAGCCGATCACGCCGAACCCGACCATGACGTAGACATCGAAGACATTGTTGCTGCTGCAGTAGACGCCGACGATGGTGAAGAGCAGGATCAGCGGGAACAGCACGTTGTAGGGCAGCTTCAAGAGCTGCACCCACATGCCGATCAGCGGCAGGTTCAAAATCAGCAACATGATGTTGCCGATATACATGCTGGCGATGATGCCCCAGAACAATCCGGGATTCTGCGTGATCATCAGCGGGCCCGGCTGAAGGCCGTGAATGACGAACGCACCGAGCAGCAGCGCCATCACGACATTCGGCGGAATGCCGAGAGTCATCAGCGGAATGAAGGCACCGCCCGCGGCTGCGTTGTTGGCCGCTTCCGGCCCCGCGACACCTTCGATGGCGCCCTTGCCGAAACGTTCCGGCGTCTTCGACAGCCGCTTCTCCAATGCATAGGACGCAAAGGACGCCACCACCGCGCCGCCGCCCGGCAGAATGCCGAGAAAGAATCCGAGCAAGGTGCCGCGTCCGACAGGGCCGGCGCTGGCCTTCCAGTCTTCCTTGTTGGGCAGAAGCTGCGTGATCTTGGCTTCGATCACATCCCGCTTGATCACCTGCTCGATGTTGATGAGCACTTCGGCGACGCCAAACAGGCCCATCACCACCGGCACCAGGCCGATGCCGTCGATCAGTTCGAGACGGCCGAATGTCAGCCGCGGCTGCGCGGTGATGCTGTCGAGGCCGATCAGTCCGAGCACGACGCCGATGCAGGCCATCAGCAGCGCCTTTGCCATCGAGCCCTGGGTCAGGAACGTCAGCACCACGAGGCCGAGCACCATCAGGCTGAAATATTCCGCCGGCCCGAACGCAACCGCCACGTTCGCCAGCGACGGAGCTATCAGCATCAGCGCGATCAGCGAGAAGGTGCCTGCAATGAACGAACCGAGGGCGGAGATGCCGAGCGCAGGTCCTGCGCGCCCCTGCTTCGCCATCTGATGCCCGTCGAGACAGGTGACGACCGATGCCGCCTCGCCCGGAATGTTGACAAGGATCGACGTGGTCGAGCCGCCATACATCGATCCGTAGTAGATACCCGCCATCATGATGATGCCGGACTCCGGGGTGCCCGACAGTGTCACCGGCAGCAGCAGCGACATCGCCGAGATCGGGCCGATGCCCGGCAGCACGCCGACCAGCGTGCCGATGAACACGCCGATGAAACAGTACAGCAGGTTGACCGGCTGAAGAGCGACGCCGAGACCGTGCGAGACGTTGACGAGAACATCCATGAGCCTGCCCGATCAGCCGATGTTGAACATGCCCGCAGGCAACTGGATGAGCAGCGCACGTTTCAGCACCCACCAGACGCCGATCGGCGCCAGCACCGCAAGCGGGATCGCCAGCGTCCAGCGCACCGGATCGATCACCCGCAGCAGCAGCAACAGCAGCGGAATCGACGCCAGCAGAAAGCCGAGCGGCTGAAGCAGGAAGGAAAATCCCGCGAGGCACGCAATGACGACCACCGGCTTGGTCCAGCGCGTTCCGGCCCACAGCGACGCAACACTCGGGCCGCCTTCAGTGATCGCCGCGAGGAGGATC
>JBAIYN010000540.1:0-8054 GCA_037915775.1 Burkholderiales bacterium
CCGACGAAACTCGCAGGAACTCGCGACGGGTTGCGACGATCGTCATGGCGGTCCTCCTCAGGATTTCCTGACTGCAGACGCCGCCGCGTCCTCGGCGAGCGCGTGAATCGCCTTCTTCACCCGGACGTACGTGCCGCAGCGGCACAGATTGGTCATCGTCGCGTCGATGTCTGCGTCAGTCGGCTTTGGATTGCCCGCGAGAAGGGCAGCCGCCGACATGATCATTCCCGTCTGGCAGTAGCCGCACTGCGGAACCTCGTGCTCGATCCACGCCCGCTGGATCCGGTGCAGGCCGCGGCGAGACAGGCCTTCGATCGTCACGATTGACTTGCCCGCGGCCGCCGCCACCGGCAGCGAGCAGGAGCGCACCGCCTTGCCGTCGACGTGCACGGTGCAGGCGCCGCACAGCGAAATCCCGCAGCCGTACTTGGTCCCCGGCAAGTTCAGATGATCGCGCAAGACCCACAGCAGCGGCATCTCGGGTTCGACATCAACGGTGTGAAGACGTCCATTGACGGTCAGTTTCAGCATCGGCATTTCCTTCGGCGCGCATCAACGACAGATCGAAAGCGGCGGTCGCGGCAGGCGAGATCGCTTCCGCGTCTGGCGCCATTTTCTGCGTCCGACGCTTGCGTGAGATGCGATTCCGCAACAGGGCGATTCAACCGACCGCGCGATGTTGGGATCGCAGTGCCCGCAATGGGTTCCATGGGTGCCGCCGGTCCGGGATGACGGAGCCAGGTACACCGTCAGGGCCGGGATGGCGAACGGACGCCAGGAGCGGCGACCGGCGAACGCTGAAGGCCGGACGCCGGTCGGGCTGTCGTCCGCCGCGGGCGGCCAGGCGTTGAGCCGCGCGGCAAGCGGGGCTACATTTGCGTCGGTCCAGCAGGGGGACGAATCTGCAGATGGGTATGTTCGACGGTCTCCGCAATCTCTTCAACGTGCGCGTCACGCGTGCGCGTCCAGATCGTGGCGCGAAGCCTCGCCTCGGGGCGAAGATCTGCTGCGGCGAAGTCCGGATGAGTGTCCAGTCCGGCTTGACCGACGACATGTGGAGCTGGCTGCAGGAGCAGGGCTGGCGGGAAATCTCGCATCGGCCGGACCGCCGTCGCTATCGCGACGTTCCTCCGTCGCTGGTGACGAAATTGTTCGATGCGGGGCCGGGGGACCGGCTGGCGGCGCTCAAGGACGCGATGAACGCCGCCGTGACGAAGCCGACAGCCAGACTTTCCTGAAGCGGTCGAACGAAAGCTCAAAGCAACAGCGGCGGGAGATCCCGCCGCTTCTGCTTCAGGTCGCCGGGATGCCTACTTGGTGACCGTGATCGTCGCGGTCGCGCTGTTTCCGGCCGCATCCCACGCCGTCGCCGCGATGGTGTGCGTTCCCTTCGACACCTTGCGCAGGTTCCAGGTAAAGGAATACGGCGTGGCGGTGTCGGTTGCCATCAGGACGCCGTCGACATAGAAGGAAACCTTCGCCACACCGACGTTGTCGGTGGCGTTCGCCGAGATCGTGACCTTGGTACCGCTGATCGTTGCGCCATTCGACGGCGAGGTGATGGACACGGTCGGCGGGGTCGAATCCGCCGACGCGATCACATAGGTTCCCTGAACCGTCGACGCGCTGCTCGTCGCTGACGTGTCATACGCATTCGCACTGACCAGGTAGCTCGCCGCGGCCGCGTTGGACGCCGACGTGACGGTCCAGGTCGTGCTGGCGCTGGCGCCCGAGGCCAGCGACAAGGTGCCCGGCGAATCGCTGCTCGTCCAGCCGGACGGGATCGAGTTGTTGAACGCGAACGAGGTGGCGGCACAGTTCGAGCTGTTGTTGTTGGTGACCGTGACCTGGTAGCCGATCGAATTGCCCGGCGCCGCGCTCTGCGACGTCGGCGTCATCGTCACCGTCGGCGCGCTGCGCGTGCACGGCGCCGCGGTGGTCGTTACGCTGACCGTCGCATTGGTCGTGCCGATGCCGTTGACGCTGAAGGTGTAGCCGTTGGTGGCATCCGAGTACGTGCCGCCCGACCCGAGCACCCCGAGCAGGTAGGTGTACTGGCCCATCGAGGCGCTGCCGCGATGGATGCTGACCAGGTTCTGGTAGCCGCTCGCCAGCGTCGTGTCGTAACCGATCGGCTGGCGGAAGCTGATGAAGTAGTAGTCGCCGGTATCGGGCTTGGGCAGCATCAGCACCTGCGGATTCACAGGTGACGTCGTCTCGGTCGGGTCGAGCGTGAAGATGCCCGAGGCGGAGACGCTCTTGATCCACGAACTGCTGAACCAGCCGGTGGTCACGTGGTTGGGCGCGTTGTTCAGCCGCAGCGCCAGGCCGCTGTAGCCCATCACGTCGCTCGTGTCGCCGTACTGGTCGCTCGGGGTGGAGGAATGCATGAACCCGAGGTTGTGGCCGACTTCGTGGGTGAAGAGGTCGGTCAGGTCGGCGCGGAAGATCCACGCCATCGACGGGCTGCCGCCGACGGTGCCGTAGCCGATGCCGCACGTGCTGGTGGGAAACACGTAGACGCGGCGCGAATACGATGACACGTTGACGCCGGAGTTGGCTGCCAGTGTTTCGAGCTGCGAGGACCACGTCTGGAACGCGCAGGCGTCGGTGCTGTTCGCAGTCAGCTGGAACGGCCCGTACATGCTGCCGCTGAAGGTGACGTTGCCGTTGCTCGACTGCCGGTAATAGTCGGCCACGGAGTTGGTGGCGCCGAATACCTGGTTGTAGATGGTCGTCTGGCTGACGCTGAGCGCCTTGTCGGCGAAGTTGGCGGTCAGAACCAGCGTGTTCTGGTTGCCGGACACTGTCGCTGCCCCGGCGATCGTGGTCGAACCGCTCGATGTGGTGCCGCTGGTCGATCCGGCCTCGATCGACTGCGCGCCGGCGATCAGCAGTTCACCGCCGATCGCGCTGGCGCGCACGGTGACGCTTTGCCCGACGAAGGCGCTGGCGGGATGCTGCACACCGGGCAGATCAGGCGCGTCGGCCGCATGCAGCCGGTACTGTGCGGATCGGCCCTGTGCGTCCGTGGTGACGAGGTAGTAGCGGTTCATCACATTGCGCATGTGCGCGTCTTCGCCGTGCACCAGGACGATCTGGCCGTCGAGCTTGACGTCCTGTTCGAGCGCTGCCCGCACGTCGGCGGGCAGGCTCTGCGTCATGCCATTGGGAATCGTCGAACGCAGCACGAGGCCGGGCTGCCCCTGCAGCAGCGCGCGCAGCAGCGTCATGCGCTGCTGGGCCAGCTGGCGCAGTTGCGCGCCGACCTGGCCGCGTTTGGCGCTGCTGGAAGTCTGGTAGTCGTTGATTGCGGCGATGACCTGATTGGTCAGCATCGATAGCCGCGCTGTGGTTGCTGCATCGACGGGGGCATCGCCGGAACGGGCCCAGGTCACTCCTTTCTGACTGACGCTGACCTGATGGGGGAGAGCCGGCGCCGAGACCAGGCAGAACAGGATGGCGGCGGCAATGGACAATCGGCGGGCGGGGTACTGCGACATTCCTTCTTCTCCGGACGGCGGGCTATGTGTTGTGCGGTTGATCGAGGATCCGCACCGGAGGCTACGGACGTCGATGAGCGGCTTGAAGCCGGCGGAGAGATGAACGCCGCCACGTGAATTGGCGCAAACTCATCAATCGATCGGACTAACCTGCCGAATGGCAGGCCGCCGAGGCGCAAAACCGCGCTCGGTGCGGCGGTAAAGAGCCCTGAATTGCTGCCTAAGCGTCGCCGCGTGCGCGGCGCGCCTCGAGCTCACGCAGCACGCGCCGTTGCACCTTGCCGGTGGTCGTCATCGGCAACTGGTCGACGAACTCGATTTCCTTCGGATATTCGTAAGGGGCCAGTTTCCCGCGCACGTGCGCCTGCAGCGCGGCGACGAGTCGTTCATCGCCCGTGACGTTCGGAGCAAGAACGACGAATGCCTTGACGACCGCGCCGCGCTCTGCGTCCGGCTTCGGAACCACGGCGGCGTTGACGACCGCCGGGTGCTTGACCAGGCAGTTCTCGATCTCGCTCGGACCGATGCGATACCCGGCCGCCTTGAACATGTCGTCGGCACGGCCCTGGTACCACAGGTAGCCCTGCGCATCCCGTGACGCGAGGTCACCGGTGCGGCACCACGAATCCGACACCGAACCGGTGAACTTCCTGCGCGTCGCCTCCGGGTTCCTCCAGTACTCGAGAAAGAAGACCGGATCCGGATGCCCGTGGATGTCGCGCCGGTGCACCGCGACTTCGCCGATCTCGCCGGCCGGCATTTCACGGCCCTCATCGTCGATGACCGCGACCCGGTGTCCCGGATACGGGCGCCCCATGGCACCGGGCCGGGCCGGCCAGCGCGCCTGGGAATTTCCGACGATGTAGTTCATCTCGGTCTGGCCGAACATCTCGTTCACGGTGATGCCGAGCTCCGCCTGCGTCCACTCGAACACCGCGGATCCGACCGATTCGCCGGCGCTCATGATCGCGCGCAGAGCGAGCGATCCGCGCGCGCTCGTCCATGCCGATGACCGCATCATCATCTTCAGCGCGGTCGGGAACAGGAACGTGTTCGTGACCCGGTATCGCTTGACCAGTTCGAGCGCGCGCTCGGGCGAGAAGCGTCCGTTGAATCCCACGATCGGAAATCCGAAATAGAGCGTCGGCAGCAGCGCGTCCATCAGCCCGCCCGTCCACGCCCAGTCGGCCGGCGACCAGAACACGTCGTGCGGCTGCGGAAACCAGTCCTGCGAGCAGACGAAGCCCGGCAGGTTGCCGATCAGCGCGCTGTGCGGCATCAGTGCGCCCTTCGGGGGCCCGGTCGTCCCGCTGGTGTAGATCAGAACGGCGGGATCGCTCGCCAGCGTGTGGACCAGTTCGAAACGGTCGGCGGCCTTCGCAAGCAGATCGGCCCAGCGCTGCGCGTCCGGCGCATCGCTGCCGACCGCGATCACGTGCTTCAGCCGCGGACAAGCTGCGCGGACGGACTGCAGCGCCGACAGTGCGGCTTCGTCGCAAATCGCGGCGACGGTGTCACTGTTCTGCAGCCGATACTCGAGCGCTTCGGGGCCGAACAGGATCGACAGCGGCATCGCGATCGCCCCCATCTGGTAGATCGCCATATGGGCGATCGCCGTCTCGGGACGTTGCGGCAGCAGGATCGCGACCCGGTCTCGTCGCGCGACTCCGAGCGCAGCCAGCGCGTTCGACAACCGGTTGGCATCGGCCTGCAGCGCGGCGAACGTGAACGCGGCGCGCGCGCCGCGCTCGTCTTCGTAGTGGATCGCGATGCGCGATGTCTCTTGTGACCAGCGGCGCGAGCAGACGGAGGCGATGTTGAACTCACGCGGCACGTGCCACCGGAACTCGTCGTACAGCGCGCGGTAATCGTCGCGGGCCATGCGTCTCCTCATCGTCGCTCCCGGAATGCGGTCGAGGCCGGATGCTTGCTATCGTCCGGCAACCATCATCCTCCAAGCCTGGCGATGAATGCAACGACGGCCAAGCCTTCGCGATCGCGATTCGTCCAGATCCGCGGCCTGCGCTACCACGTGCGCGAGTGGGGGCCGGCCGATGGCGAAGCGCTCGTGATGCTGCACGGCTGGATGGACGTGTCCGCGTCGTTCCAGTTCGTCGTCGACGCGCTGGCTTCCGAATGGCGCGTTCTGGCGCCGGATTGGCGCGGCTACGGTCTGACTTCGTGGGCGACGTCCGACTGCTACTGGTTTCCGGATTACCTCGCCGATCTGGAGTTTCTCGCCGATGCGCTGCTGCCCGACCGGGCGCTGCGCATCGTCGGCCACAGCATGGGTGGCAATGTCGCGCTGATGTACGCCGGCGTCCGCCCGGCGCGCGTCGCGGGCGTGGTGAATCTCGAAGGCTTTGGGCTCAAGGACGCATCGCCGGAACACGCCCCGGAGCGCTATGCGCGCTGGATCGATGAACTGAAGAGCGGAGCATCGCTGCGCGATTACGCAAACCGGGAAGAGGTCGCCGACCGCCTGCGGCAGAACAACCCGCGGCTGTCGCTGGAGGCCGCATTGTTCCTGGCTCGGCACTGGTCGCAGCCGACGCCTGACGGCCGGTTCCGCATCGCCGGCGATCCCGCTCATCGCATCGTCAATCCGGTTCTGTATCGCCTGGCGGAGGTCGAGGCCTGCTGGGCGCGGGTGACCTGCCCCGTGCTTTGGGTGCAGGCGGCGCAGACCGATGCGCACCGCTGGGTCGGCGGCGCGACGGAGATCGAGCGTCGCAGCCGTGCACTGGCAAGGGTCGAGCACGCGGTGGTCGACGACGCCGGGCACATGGTTCACCACGACCAGCCGCATGCGGTGGCGGCGCTGATCGAACGCTTCTTTCAATCGATAGGATGAAGGTCGGCGCCGACGCTGCACCTACAATGTCGGCATGCCGAACGCCCTGCATGCGCTGAACGCGGACCTGCATTCGCATTCCAGCGTCTCGGACGGCTCGCTGTCGCCGCACGAACTGGTGCTGCGCGCGCGCCGGCAGGGCGTCGACCTGTTTGCGCTGACCGATCACGACACCGTCGATGGGTTGGCGCAGGCGCAGCAGACTGCCGCCGCGGTCGGGCAGAAATTCGTCGCTGGCGTGGAGATCTCGGTGACCTGGGCCGGCCAGACCGTTCACGTGGTTGGTCTGGGGATCGATCCTGCCGATGCGACGCTGCGTGACGGACTCGCAAGCGTTCGTGCCGGGCGCCTCGACCGGGCGCGCGATATGGGCGACAAGCTCGCTGCAGTTGGCATCGAGGGCGCCTTCGAGGGCGCGCTTGCGCTGGCAGGCAACCCGGACCTGCTGTCGCGCACGCACTTTGCCCGCTATCTGGTGCTGACCGGCTACTGCTCCGACACGCGCGAGGTGTTCCGCCGCTATCTGGTCGAGGGGCTGCCGGGCTATGTCCCGCATCGCTGGGCCACGCTCGCGGATGCCGTGCGCTGGATCCGCGTGGCGGGGGGAGCGGCGGTTATCGCGCATCCGGGCCGCTACAAGTACGACGCGACGCAGCTTCATGCGTTGCTGACGGAATTCAAGACACACGGCGGCGCGGGCATCGAGATTGCGACCTCCAATCACGGGATTCATGAGGCGAGCCGATTTGCGCGCCTCGCTCAGGAATTCGGATTCGAAGCGTCGCGTGGCAGCGACTTCCACAGCCCGACCGACGCCGACATCGAGCTTGGCCGGGTGGACCGCGTGCCGGCAGCGCTCGTCCCCGTCTGGCATCGATTTGCCTGACGCCGGCCGATGGCGCAGCTCTTCGCGGTCCATCCGCAGAATCCGCAGGTGCGCCTGCTCAGGCAGGCCGCGCAGCTGATTGATCGTGGTGCCGTCGCCGCCATCCCCACCGATTCCTCGTACGCGCTGGTCTGCCACCTCGATGACAAGCCTGCCGCGGATCGGCTGCGCCGCATCCGGCACATCGATGACCGGCACCACCTGACGCTGCTGTGTCGCGATCTGTCCGAGATCGCCAACTACGCGAAGATCGACAACGTGCAGTACCGCCTGCTGAAGCAGGTCACGCCGGGACCGTACGCGTTCATCCTCGAAGCCACGCGCGAGGTGCCGCGGCGGCTGTCGCACCCGTCACGCAAGACGATCGGCATCCGCGTGCCCGACCATCCGGTCGCACTTGGACTGCTCGAAGTGCTCGGCCAGCCGCTGATCTCGACCACGCTGCTGCTGCCCGGAGATGACGTCCCGCTGAACGACGCTCAGCTGATCCTCGATCGCATCGGCCACGATCTGGACATCGTGATCGACGCGGGCGCCTGCGGCATCGAGCCCACCACGATCGTCGATCTGACGGGCCGCGAGGCGGTGATCGTGCGTCGCGGCCGCGGGCCGATCGAGGCGCTCGGCCTGCGCTGATAAACTGCCGAGCGATGGAAGGCATCATCCAGACCGTCACGGTCTACGCAATCCCCGTTCTGTTCGCGATCACCGTTCATGAAGCTGCACACGGCTATGTCGCCCGCATGTTCGGCGACACGACCGCCTATGCGGCAGGACGCGTCACGCTCAACCCGCTGAAGCACATCGACCC
>JBAIYN010000710.1:0-1971 GCA_037915775.1 Burkholderiales bacterium
GCTCGCCGCGCTGCGCGGCGCGGCCGCCGGCGCCGCGCCGGATCGGATCATCTATCTGTGGGGCGAAACCGGCTGCGGCCGTACGCATCTGCTGCGTGCGCTGGCCGATCTGTCCGGCGCCTACCCGTGGTCGAAGGAGTCGCCCCCCGATCGGCCGGGACTGGCGCTCGTCGACGATGTGGACCAGCTCGACGACGCCGCGCAGATCGCGCTGTTCAATCGACTCAATGCGGTGCGCGCGCGCGCCGATGCGGCCTGCGTGATCGCCGGCCCCCGCGCGCCGGCGCAGCTCGAACTGCGCGACGACCTGCGCACGCGCCTGGCCTGGGGTCTCGTGTACCAGCTGCACGCCCTGACCGACGCCGAAAAGGCCGAGGCGCTCGCCACGCATGCGGCATCGCGCGGCGTGCAGATGTCGGCCGACGTGATCCCATACCTGCTGACCCACCTGCGGCGCGACATGCGCACGCTGGTGGCGGCGCTCGACGCGCTGGATGCCTACGCGCTGGCGCGCCGCAAGCCGCTCACGCTGCAACTGGTGAAGGAAGGGCTCGCGCAGGGGGCGACAAGGAGTCCCCCGTAGAATCGCGGGAAGATGAAGCTGGCGTTGTTTGATCTCGACCGCACGCTGCTGCCGATCGATAGCGCGGACACCTGGTCGCATTACCTCGTGCAGCGGGGCGGACTGGATGCCGAGGGCTATCGCGCGCGCATCCGCGAATTCTCGGCCACCTACGAAGCGGGCTGCTTCGACGCCGACGCGTACCAGGACTTCCAGATGGCGCTGCTGGCGCGATTTCCGCGCCCGCAACTCGAGCACTGGCGGGCCGAGTTCGTGCGCGAGCACGTGCTGCCACACCTGCGTGCCGCCGCGATCGATCTGATCGACGGTCACCGGCAGGACGGCTTCACGGTCGCGATGGTGACCGGGACGAATGCGTTCGTCAGCCGGCCGATCGCCACCGCGTTCGGCTTCGAACACCTGCTGGCCGTCGAACCGGAGGAAGTCGACGGACGGTTCACCGGCCGCTACGTCGGCACGCACACCCACCATCACGGCAAGGTGCGCGCGGTCGAGGCCTTCGTCGCGGGTTACGGTCTGACGCTCGCACAATGCGAAGACAGCGTGTTCTACAGCGATTCGATCAACGATCTGCCGCTGCTCGAACGCGTGAAGCGCCCGGTCGTGACCAATGGCGACGCGGCCCTGTGCGCGATCGCCACCGAGCGCGGCTGGCCGCGCCTCGAACTCTTCGCCGCAACGGACGCCTGACGCCCGATGATCAAGCGCTTCGTCGAGAAGGTACAGACGCTGTTCACGCGTGTCGGACGCAAGAACGCGCGCGGCAGGAAGGAGCCGAAGCGATACGCGGTCGCCGACCACCGGATCGACCGCGCGCTGGTGCCGCGCTCGGCGATGCGCGTGTGCGAGACGCTGCAAAAGGCCGGATTCGATGCGTACATCGTCGGCGGCGCAGTGCGCGACCTGCTGCTCGGGGTGGCGCCGAAGGACTTCGACGTCGCCACCAACGCCACGCCGGAACAGGTGAAATCGCACTTCCGGCGCGCGATCATCATCGGGCGCCGCTTCCGCCTCGTGCACGTGATGATGGGGCCGGAGACGATCGAGGTGTCGACCTACCGCGCGCCGGTCGGCGAGGAAGTCGCCACCGACGAGCACGGCCGGGTGCTGGCGGACAACGTGTTCGGCCAGCAGTACGAGGACGCGGCGCGGCGCGACTTCACGATCAACGCGATGTACTACGAGCCGACCACCGAGACGCTGCTCGACTACCACGATGGACTGAAGGACGTCCGGCGCAAGCGGCTGCGCATGATCGGCGATGCCGAAGCGCGCTATCGGGAGGATCCGGTGCGCATGCTGCGCGCGGTGCGTTTCGCCGCCAAGCTGGGCTTCGAGATCGACGAGGCCACGCGTGCGCCGATCGCGCGGCTGGCGAGCCTGGTCGA
>JBAIYN010000544.1:0-2449 GCA_037915775.1 Burkholderiales bacterium
ACGCCGTCGGGACAGTGCTTCTTCAGCGCGGCTGCGACGTTCTCGTTCTTGTAATCGATCGCCGCATCGAAGCCCAGGTCGTCGACGATCCAGCGGCACTTGTCCGCGCCGCCTGCAATGCCGACCGCGCGACAGCCCTTGATCTTCGCGATCTGTCCGACCACGGTCCCGACCGCGCCCGCCGCGCCGGAGACGACGACCGTCTCGCCTTCCTTCGGCTGCCCGACGTCGAGCAGCCCGAAGTACGCGGTCATTCCCGGCATGCCGAGCGTGCCGAGGAACACGGGCAGCGGCGCCACGCGCGGGTCGACCTTGACCAGCCCCTTGCCGTCGGAGAGCGCGTATTCCTGCACGCCCAGACCGCCGGTCACGTGGTCGCCGACCGCGAACCGCGGGTGATTCGATGCGATCACGCGGCCCGCCGCGCCCGCGCGCATCACTTCGCCGATCGCCACCGGTGCGATGTAGGACCGGCCCTCGTTCATCCAGCCGCGCATCGCCGGATCGAGCGAGATATACAGCACCTTGACCAGAACCTCGTTCGCGCCGGGATCGCGCACCGGCTCTTCGGTGAAATTCCAGTCGCTGCGCTTCGGCAGGCCGACCGGACGCGCGGCGAGGCGAAACTGGTGATTGACGATCATGGCAAACGGCGGCGCAACCTGATGCAGCCAGTGTAAGCGCAGCGGCTCACGATCCGCCGTCGCGCGGCGTCACCGTCAGGTGCAGCAGGCGATTGCGGCGCACGATGCGCAGCACACACAGCCTGCCGATGCGCGACGCATCGAGCAGCCGCTGCAGGTCGTCGATTCCCGCGATCTTGATCCCGTCCAGGCCGACGACGAGGTCGCCTTCCTCCAGCCCGGCGGCGCGCGCCGGACTGCCGCGCTGAATCTCCTGCACCCGCACGGCGCTCGTTTGCTCGAGCGCGAGCGCGCGCTGCAGCACGCGCGGCAGCGGCAGCGTCGCACCGCTGACGCCGATGTAGGCGCGCCGCACCCGACCATGCGCGAACAGCTGCGCGACGACCCAGCGCGCGGTATCGATCCCCGTCGCGAAGCAGATCGCCTGCGCGCCGGGGATGATCGCGGTGTTGACGCCGATGACTTCGCCGGCCGAGTTGCACAACGGCCCGCCCGAGTTGCCGGGATTCAGCGCCGCATCGGTCTGGATCACGTCGTCCATCAGCCGCCCGCTCTGTGCGCGCAGCGTGCGGCCGAGCGCCGAGATCACGCCGGCGGTCACCGTGTTCTGGAAGCCGAGCGGATTGCCGATCGCCACCGCGATCTGGCCGACGCGCAGCGCGCGCGACTGGCCAAGCGTCGTGACCGGAAGGTCGCTTGCGCCGACACGGATCACCGCGAGGTCCGTGCCGGGATCGTCGCCGATCAGGTCGGCGTCGAACTCGCGTCCCTCCGCGAAGGCGACCCGGATTCCCCTTGCGCCGTGCACGACATGGCTGTTGGTCAGCAGGTAGCCGTCGGGCGTGAACGCGAAGCCCGAGCCGGTGCCGTGTTGCGCTCGCCGTGAACCGCTTGCTCCGCCCTTGCGGACCGAAACGAAGCCGACCGCCGGGCCGACGCGTTCCACCACGCCGACGATCGTGCGTGAGTAAGCGTCGAGCAGGGTCGCATCGGTCTGCGGCGGGACCGACGCCGAGACGGGCTCGTCGCCCGCGCCGATGAAAAGTGGACGATCGCCCATGCGGCGCAGTTGGGCGCGCCCGGTCAGTTTTCAAGCCGATAATCGAAGGCGCGTGCTGGCCTGCATGGCGCCCGACCCCGATGAACCCAAGGCTGATTCCCGCGTTGCGCGCAGCGTTTGCTGCGATTCTCGCCGCGACGGCCATCGCATGCGCGACGCCGCCGCCGGCCAGCGAGCGACCCGGCGGGCTGTCGTTCGCGTTGCTCGGCGATATGCCGTACTACGCGCCCGAGGTGCACGCGTTCGACGTGCTGCTCGACGCGATCAACGCCGATCCGTCGATTCAGTTCGTGATGCACGCGGGCGACATCAAGGGCGGCGGCGAGCCGTGCACGGACGAACTGCTGCGCGAGCGCTACGTGCAACTGCAGCGCATCCGCACCGCCCTTGTCTATACCCCGGGCGACAACGAGTGGACCGACTGCCATCGCCGCGCCGCCGGTCGCTTCAATCCGCTCGAGCGCCTGGCGTTCCTTCGCTCGCTCTTCTTCGTCGATCCGCGGCGCACCAGCGGCCAGCAGCCGTTCGCCGTCGAGTCGCAGAGCGCGATGGCCGGGTTCGGGGAATTCGTCGAGAACGCGCTTTTCGTGCGCGAGCGCGTCGTGTTCGCCACGCTGAACATCGTGGGCAGCGATAACGACATGGAGCCCTGGTCCGGCAACGACCCATCCGACACGGCGAACCGGCCGCGTGCCGACCGCATCGGCGAAGTCGAGCGGCGCACCGCCGCCGCTCTGCGCTGGAT
>JBAIYN010000166.1:0-4111 GCA_037915775.1 Burkholderiales bacterium
GCGTGGCTCGAGTGTTCGCGCAGCAGGTAGAACATGCGCTTCAAGCAGACCATGCATTTACGCTCGACTATCTTCAAGCGAGAACCCGCTAGCGATGCGGTCGTGTCTAGCCGGTCGGTGACCGAGAGTTCGGCAGTCGGCCATCAGCAGCCGGTCGTTGGCTCCACAAAATCCGCTCCGGACCTGACGTTCGTTACTTGTGCAACGCTGTCCGTTGGAGTCTTCGCCGCGCAAGTCTGAACGCAGTAACAACAAACGCCGACGCGATGCGGCCAGACCGGCTAAGCCGAGGCCGAGCAGCGCGACCGAGCCGGGCTCGGGCGCGCGGAACGGCGCCGAGCCGGACACGTCCAGCGTGCCGCACAGGGCGTCGGTCGCGCACCCGGTGTTGCTGCCGATCGTGAAGAACTCCGGCGCGTCGGTGATGATCGACAACGCTGGCAGGCCAAACGCCGTGGCCGGAAACTGCATCGTGAGCGAGCTGATCAGACCGCCGTTGAACGTCACCGCGGGGCAAGCGGCGCGGTTTTCGAGCGGCGGTGTGCACGGGTCCGGCGGATGAAACGTGTCGCTGTACGTTGCGCTGCCGATCGAGAACAACGCGCTGAAGTCGGTGATCGTGGCCGGATCGCTCGGAAAGATCGGGCTGGGCGGCCACAGGAACTGGATGACGAGGCTGACCGCATCACCGCTGCCAATGCCGAAGGGATTGATGGCTGGATCAGTTGGCGCCTGCGTTACGGTGCCGGTCAAGTTCGACTGCCAAAGCACGCCGGCGCGGACGCCTGTCGCGCCGAGCATCAGCGCGACAGCGAGCAGCAGCGAAAGGAAACGTGTACGTCGCACCGGCATGGCCATCTCCCTAGTTGCATACGTTGACGCGCTCATCGGCGGCGCTCAGAGTGCGCGCAGGAATGCCACGAGGTCGGCTTTTTCGTCCGGCGTGAGGCCGATGCCAAAGCGCGTGTCGTAAAAGTCCACCACGGCGTCAAGGTCGGCTGCCATGCCGTTGTGGAAGTACGGCGCACGCGCGGCGAGCCCCCGTAGCACCGGGCCCTTGAAGCGGCCGATGTCTTTCCACTTGCCAGTGATCAGCGCTCGCCCGGGGTCGGTCGTCTGGATCGCCACGCCGGTTGTCTTGTTGCGCAGCGTGTAAAGGGGCATGTCGGGCGTTCGACGCGACCCATCGGCCACGCCGATGTTCAGCGGCATCGGGATCGAATGGTCGCCCGCGTTCGGTGCGTTATGGCAGGTCGTGCAGGTGCCCGTGATCGTCGGCAGCTGCATATCATCGTTCAGACCGCCCACGCCGGTGATCTGAATCGGCTTGCTGTTGAACAAGGCCTGGCCGCGCGCCACGGCACGCCGCGCGGTCGCGATTGAAGGGTCGCGCGCCTCGCTGCTCGCACTCGTCGGATCCGGCACTGCGTTCCGCCAGGCGTCGTACAGCGTCATTGCATTTGGCGCAAATGCGGCGTGCGAGCGGTAGTCGCCGATCAGGGTGTCGTTGATGCCGAAATAGAACGGCTGCGCCGCAGCGTTCCACGGCCCGCCGGTCGCGCCTAGTGCATCGAGGCGGCCGGCGTCGCGGTCGATGATCTGTGCCGTGTAGAGACCCGTTTCGAAACTCACGATAGCGTCACGCTGCGCCGTGCTCAGCGGCTGCGCGGCCTGCGCGTGTCCGACGGTTGCCGCGTTCGACTGATCGGCCAGGTCGAAGTGAATCGACGCAAAGCAGATCGTCGTGCCGAAGATGCAGTCGGCGGACGCGGGGTCTCTGAATGTCTCACGCCCGTCCCACATTACGGTGCTCAGGAATCTCAGGTTCGTCGCCGGCAGCGGGCGGCGGAAGAGGGAAAGTTCCTTGCTGCTGGCGTAGCCGTACGGGTCGTCGACGCCGACCAGGTCGAACTCGGCGGTGGCGGGGATGCCGATGCCGACCCGGATCAGCCCCTTGCTGAGCAACATGCTGTAGGCAAGCTGGCGCGCCGCCAGCGTCGACACGTCCGCCTGCGGCGAATTCGAGCCGTCGTTGGTGCGAAAGATCGGATCGGTGCCGCCCGACACCTGAAAACGCTTCTGCACGCCGCTAGGTGTGATCGTCCACCCGTCGCGTTGTACGTGGCATGAGGCGCAGCTGCGCCCGTTCGTGCCAAGGCTCAGGAAGAACGGGTTCGTCGTGTCGATGAAGCCGGCAGTGCTGAAGGTCACGGCCGCACCCGTCGGGTTGCGCGCCAGCAACGTCTGGCCGCTCGGCTGCGCAGCGATGTCCGACGCCGCCACGCTGGCGGCAGCGGCAGCGATCAAGGGAAGGAGCCGTGGATTTCTGCATGTCTTCATTGGCATTGCTCCGGGAACGCGGGGCTCGATCGCACAAGAAGCGCTTGGCTCTGCTTACGGATGCTCTGTGCCGGCGTCACGAGCGGCCCCTTGAAGTGCGCGCCGGCTGACGGGGCTGGACCAGTGATTCGATTCGTGCCACCAGTTCTGCCGACAGCGGGATCGCCGATTCCGTGAGCATTCGCCGCTGCGCGGGATCCGGCGCGACGCCGGCGCAGTTGAAGCGGACCCAGGTCGCCGCATCCACGAGCTCGCCTTCCCCATCGATGAAATCCGCCACCCATAGCGCCCCGTCGCGCAGGAACATCACCGCCTCGCGCCGCTCGTTGCGTCGCAGAACCTGACCCAGCAAAGGCATCGCCATGCCGTACCTGCCTCATCCATCACGCCGCGCCGGCCGGTCAGGCCGCCTCCAACAGTCGCACCGGATCTGCGTAGTACCGTCGCGGCGCGCTTGCTGCGATGAAATCGTCGACAAAGTCGCCGCGAAAGTCCTGAAGAAATTCCAAAAGAGTTCCAAAATCCGTTGCGACGGATGGCCAACGTAGAGCAAGGCGGTTTCGAATGAGCGCGGTGTTCGATATCGGCCCGTTTCGTCTGGATGCGGACGCAGGCGTGCTGACGCGTGAGGACGCGCCGGAAACGCTGGGGCCGCGGGCGGTGGCCCTGTTGGCACTTCTCGTCAGCCGGTCCCCGGAGTACGTTTCCAAGCAGGCGCTGCTGGATGCAGCGTGGCCGGGCGTCGTGGTCGAGGAAGCCAACCTGTCGGTACAGATCGCCGCAATCCGGCGCGTACTGGCGCGGGCGACCGGCGGCGATCGGTGGATCGAGACCCTGGCGCGGCGGGGTTACCGATTCGTGGGCCCAGTCGTGCGGAGCGCGATCAGAGCGCAAGAAATCGCCGCGACGTCGCGTCGAAGCAATCTCCCCAAGCAGCTGACTTCCTTCGTGGGACGCGAACGGGAACTGGTCGAGCTGAAGCGCCTGTTACCAAAGGGTCGGCTGCTCACGCTTGTCGGCGCGGGCGGCATGGGCAAGACGCGACTGGCACTGCAGTTGGCCGCAGAGGTTTCAGGGGCCTATCGCGACGGAGTCTGGTTCATCGACCTTGCCAATCTCGGCGACCCCGCTCTCGTACCGAGTTCGATCGCGCAAGTGATCGGCGTGCACGACACGCCGGGCCGTCCGCTGCTCGATTCACTTTGCACAAGTCTGAGCGGGCGCGAACTGCTGCTGATCGTGGACAACTGCGAACACGTCCTTGAAAGTGTCAGTCGAACCGTCCATGCGCTGTTGCAGAGCGCAGGCGGTCTCGTGATCGTGGCGACGAGCCGCGAACCGCTTGCGCTCGCCGGCGAGCAGACCTACGGGCTGTCTCCCTTGTCGTTGCCCGACGCCGCTGCCGCGGTACCCGCCCTGCTGCGATCCGAAGCTGTGCAGTTGTTCGTCGAGCGAGTGAGGTATCGGCAGCCCGACTTCACCATCAATGTCGGCAACGCAGCGGCCGTGTCCCAAATCTGTCGTCGCCTTGACGGAGTCCCACTGGCACTTGAACTGGCTGCAGCAAGGATGGACGCCTTGTCAGTCGAGCAGATCGTCGCTCGCCTGGAGGATCGCTTCAGGCTCCTTTCCAAGGGCAGCCGCAATGCATTGCCGCGGCAGCAGACGCTGCGCGCGACGGTTGACTGGAGCCACGACCTGCTGACTGCGCAGGAACGTTCGGCGCTACGCCGACTGGCGGTCTTTCAGGGCGGCTTCACGCTCGAGGCGG
>JBAIYN010000430.1:0-3308 GCA_037915775.1 Burkholderiales bacterium
TCGAAATCGCTGCGGACCCGAGCAAAGCCAACAAGATAATCCGCAAATTCATTCCCTGTCCTCGCTAGGCGGCTCAGCCGTTCTTATCGGGCATTCCAACGCCGGCGAAAATCCCGGCTCGCCACGGTCTTCGGATTAATGAGAACGTTGCACCCGGCGTGTGCACTGCCTGCCAGGTGCGTTTCCCCTCCAGATCCTCAAACCGCTTCGTGTTATTCCGCTTGAGCTTCGTCGCTCAAGGGGCTGATTCTAAGCAGAAACTTTCGTCGGACGCCAGAAAAATCAGTAACCCCGTCCAACGACGCGCTCAAATCCGCGCAACGGCCTCGGCGATTGCGCGGCCGAGATCGACGGTGGCCGCCTGACCGCCGATGTCCCGCGTCAACGGCGCATTTTTCGGCCCCGCCTCGAGAACCGATTCGATCGCCCGCAGAATCGCTGCCGCCGCGTCGGGATGGCCGAGCCAATCGAGCATCAATCCGGCGCTCCAGATCTGGCCGATCGGATTGGCAATGCCCTTGCCGGCGATGTCTGGCGCCGAACCGTGCACGGGCTCGAACAGCGACGGGAATTTGCGGTCGGGATTCAGGTTCGCCGACGGTGCGATGCCGATCGTCCCCGTGCAGGCCGGGCCGAGGTCCGACAGGATGTCGCCGAACAGATTGCTCGCGACCACCACGTCGAACCAGTCGGGATGCTGGACGAAGTGCGCGGTCAAGATGTCGATGTGGAACTTGTCCAGCCGGACCTGCGGGAAGTTCTGCGCCATCGCGGCGACGCGCTCGTCCCAGTACGGCATCGTGATCGAAATGCCGTTGCTCTTCGTCGCCGAGGTCAGGTGCCTACGCGGCCGCCTGGCAGCAAGCTCGAACGCAAATTTCACGACGCGATCGATGCCGATGCGCGTCATCATCGTCTCCTGCACCACCACTTCGCGCTCGGTGCCCTCGAACATGCGCCCGCCGATCGAGCTGTATTCGCCCTCGGTATTCTCGCGGACGACGACGAAGTCGATTTCGCCGGGCTTGCGGTTCGCCAGCGGCGAAGGAATCCCCGGCATCAACCGGCACGGCCGCATGTTTACGTACTGGTCGAACTCGCGCCGGAATTTGAGCAGCGAGCCCCACAGCGAGATGTGATCGGGCACCGTCGCCGGCCATCCGACCGCGCCATAGAAGATCGCGTCGTGACCGCCGATGCGGTCCTTCCAGTCATCGGGCAGCATGCTGCCGTGCTTCTCGTAGTAATCGCACGACGCGAAGTCGAAGTGGTCGAACTGAAGCGCGATGTCGAACCGGCGCGCCGCCGCGTCGAGAACGCGCAGCCCCTCCGGGACGACTTCCTTCCCGATCCCGTCGCCCGGGATCACTGCGATTCGATGCTTTCCCATCTGCTCACCTCGTATGTCTGCGACATATCCGCCGTCGCGGCTCAGGCCTTGATGCTTTCGAGTGCGTGACGCAGTGCAGCCGGCAGCGGCGCCGGCCTGCGCGTCGCGCGGTCGACATACACGTGCACGAAATGCCCCTGTGCGCTGGCCTCATCGTCGCCGGCGCCGAAGATCGCGATCTCGTAGCGGACGCTCGAATTGCCGATTCTTGCAACCCGCAATCCGGCCGTCACTGGATCGGGAAACGCAAGCTCGCGGAAGTAATGACACTGCGTCTCGACGACCAGACCGATCACCTGTCCGCGACCGATGTCCAGCACGCCAGACCGAATCAGGTATTCGTTGACGACCGTGTCGAACCAGCTGTAATAGACGACGTTATTGACGTGCCCATACGGGTCGTTATCCATCCAGCGCGTCTGGATCGGCAGGAAATGCCGATAAGTGCTGCGCGCATGGGGCCGTGCGCGTTCGGTCAATGCGGTCTCCTCACTTCCGTTGCCGGACCACCAATGCAACGCCGATGATGGTAACAATCATCCCGGCGATCGCGCCCGGCCCGAGACGCTCGCCGAACATCAGCCACGCCATCATCGCGGTCACGGCCGGCACCAGGTACAGGTAGCTCGTGACCTGCGTGGCGGCGCCATGCCGGATCATCAGGAACAGCAGGGAAATGCCGCCGCCGGTGAGGACCAAGATCGACCACAGCAGCGCGCCGATCACCTGCGCGTTCCACTCGATGTGAAACGACTCGGTTGCGAACGCGAACGGCAGCGTCACGATTACGCTCACCACGAACTGAATCACCTGCCCGGTGCGCAGATCGAACGTGGGACAGAAGCGCTTCTGGTAGAGCGTGCCCGCGGTCATCGCAAACAATGCGATCACCGCGAGCAGCACGACGCCGAATCCCATGCCGGTCGTCGTCACCTTTGTCCATACGACCAGCGCGACCCCACCGAATCCGAGCAGCAGGCCCAGCCACTGTCGCGCGCTGACTCGTTCACCGACTAGGCGCCCGGCGACCGCCGTCAGAACCGGCTGCAGGTTGACGATCAGTGCTGCCACTCCGGCCGGCATCCCGTGCTTGACTGCCACCCACACACCACCGAGATACACCGCCTGGATGCCGATGCCGGATACCGCGATGTGCGTGACGGCGCGCCGGTTGGCGGGCCAGGGAGCGCGCGCGACGATCGCAAGCAGTCCCATCAGCGCGATCACGCCGCTGTAGCGCAACAACAGGAAGGTCAGCGGCTCGGCATACGGCGCGGCCGCCTTCGCCACGACGTAACCGCTGGACCAGATCAGGATGAATGCCCAGGGCGCGATGCGGACCAGCGACGACTGCGCGGATTCGGTCAAGCCGGCCTCACAGGGCGGCCCCGGCCGGCTGCGCCGTTCGTACCCGCAGCGAATGCTCGAACGCAGCTTCGACGGTGTTCATGTGGACGGCGACGGTCGTGTCGATGTCGCGCCCGTAACCCCCTGCCATCGCGACGGCAACTGGAACCCCAAGGCGCGCGGCGAGATCGAACACCCGCCGGTCACGCTCCTTCAACCCTGGCGTCGTCAGGCGCAGTTTCCCGAGGCGATCGTTCTCGTGTGCATCCGCGCCTGCGAGATAGATCAGGAACGACGGATCGAAGCGGCGCAGCATCTCGGCGAGGGAATGGTCGAGCGCATTCAGGTAATCGTCATCGCCGGTCCCATCGGCGAGCGCGACGTCGAGATCACTGCGCTCCTTGCGTAACGGGAATTTCGATGCACCATGCAGCGACAGCGTGAAGACCGAACGGTCGCCAGCGAAGATCGCCGCAGTTCCGTTGCCCTGGTGCACGTCCAGATCGACGATCGCGATCCTGACCGGATCTGCGCCGGCCGTCTCGGACTGAATCACGCGCGCAGCGACGGC
>JBAIYN010000336.1:0-3043 GCA_037915775.1 Burkholderiales bacterium
AAGGAATGGAATACGTCGGGTGCGGCCGGCCCGCTCGCCGACTTCAATCCCTACGACAAGGACCCGACCGGCACGTTCTTCAATCGCGTTCAGACCTTCGAGGTCGGCGAGTATCCGAACACTCAGACCGTGCATTTCCCGAAGAGCTGCCTGCATTGCGAGGACCCGCCCTGCGTGCCGGTGTGCCCCACCGGCGCGTCGTACAAGCGCAAGGAAGACGGCATCGTGCTGGTCGATTACGACAAGTGCATCGGCTGCAAGTACTGCTCGTGGGCCTGTCCGTACGGCGTGCGTGAACTGGACGAGAAGAAGCAGGTGATGACGAAGTGCACGCTGTGCGTCGACCGCATCTACGACCGCAGCCTGCCGGAGCGCGACCGCAAGCCCGCCTGCGTGCTCGCCTGCCCGACCAATGCGCGCCTTTTCGGCGACGTGCACGACGAGTCTTCCGAGGTGGCGCAGGCGATCCGCGACCGCGGCGGCTATGCGCTGATGCCGGAACTGGGCACGCACCCCGCCAACCACTATCTGCCGCGCCGGCGCACGGAAGTGAAGCTTCAGCCCGACCAGCTGGTGCGGGCCGACAACCCGCTGAAGAAGGACGGCCTGCTGCCGAAACCGGCGCACGGAGCTCCTTCGCTCGACGACGTCACCTCCTGGTAGCGCAATCGGAGCCGCCCCTTGCATCCCGCTTTGTCCGTTCTGTTCCTCACCACGCTGATCGGCGCTGCCCAGGGACTGGTGATCGCGCTGTTCTCGGCCGAACTGGCGAGCGGGCGCGACTGGTTCAGCGCCGCGCCGTCCGGCGATTTCTATGCGCTGGGCGCGCTGGTGGCGGTGCTGCTCGCGCTGGCGGGCATGGTCGCGTCTTTCTTCCATCTCGGCCGGCCCGAGCGGGCATGGCGCTCTGCCACCCAGTGGCGCACGTCTTGGCTGTCGCGCGAAGTGATCGTGCTGCCGGGCTTCGTCGGGCTGGCGCTTGCCTACGCGGCCGCGCACTGGCTCGCGCGCCAGGAAAGCTTCGCGGTCGGCGCCCTTGCGTCGCTGGCCGCGGTCGCATTGTTCGTCTGCACCGGAATGATCTACGCCTGCATCCGCTTCCTGCGCGAATGGGCAAGCGCGCTGACGCCGATCAACTTCATCCTGTTCGGCTGCGCGAGCGGATTCACGCTCGCTACCGCGATCGCAGGCTTTGCAGCACCCGGGCTGCTCGCGTTCTTTGCCATCGGCGCCGTGGCGTTCACGCTGGCCGCCGCGGTCGGACGGGCCGCCGCCTGGCGGCGCAATGCCACGTTGCCGACGAAATCGACGCTGCAGACCGCGATCGGCATCAGGCACGGCCGCATCGAGCAGAAATCACAGGGCTTCACGGGGGGCTCGTTCAACACGCGCGAGTTCTTCCACGGCCGCAGCGCGCACACGCTGCGCGCGCTGCGCTGGTTCACGGTGGTGGCGGCATTCATCGTGCCGGTCGTGCTGATCGCTGCCGGTGCGCTGCTGAATTCGAGCGTGTTGCCGGCGCTGGCGTTCGCCGTCCAGTACGCAGGGCTGCTGGCCGAGCGCTGGCTGTTTTTCGCGGAGGCAAACCATCCGCAGAACCTGTACTACCAGCGGATGGCGTGATTCAGCCGACCAGCCGCAGCGCGCCGGCGGCGATTCCCAGCAGCGAGAGTCCGATCAGCAGATAGATCACGTAGCGCCGGAAGCGCGTGGCGTCGATGCGCGCGTACCAGCGACTGCCAAGACCGACGCCGATCAGCGTCGGCGGCAGCAGCCATGCGGTCGCGATCAGTGTCGATGCACCGACCAGTCCCTGCGTGGCTGCGACCGCGAGCGCGTAGGTATCGGTGAACATGAAGAGCCCGATCAGCGTGGCTCGCGTGGCCGCCATCGCGACCGCGGTGGACAGCAGCATCACGACCGCCGCCAGCCCGCCGATCGCGGCCAGCCCGTTGCACAGGCCGGAGACGATTCCGGTGAACAGCCGCGCGGGCCGGCCATCGTGCCACGGAGGGCGCCAGGCGCGCGCCAGTGCGACCGCGAACACGAGGACAAGCCCGGCGATCGTGGCCTTGACGACATGCGCGTCGCCGCCGGCGAGCAGTGCCACGCCGAGCGGAATCCCGACCACGTTGCCGATGATCAGCCAGAGCATCCAGTCCCAGTGGATGTCACGCCAGACGGAGGGAAGCAGTCGCACGCTCGCGAGCACCTCCAGCAGCAGCACCGGAGGAACCACCTGCGCGGGCGGCAGCCACAGCGACATGCTGGAGACGGCGAGGGCCGAGAAGCCGAAGCCGGTCAGGCCCCGCACGACTCCGGCCAGGCCAATCGCGACGGCACTGGCCGCCAGCGCCGCCGGCGACCAGCCGACAGGAAGCAGCGCAAGACTCAACTCGAAATCACCGCCGCGGCGCCACCATTCCTCGCCGACCGGCGCTTCACGTGAAGGCCAGATAGACGATCAGCGAGACGCCGAGTACGGCGATCAGGCCGTTGAGCCAGATGCCGACCGAGGTGCGGTATCCGGGCGGGATCTCGATCGGCCGCAACGATGACAGCGCGACGCGGTACTGGATGATCGACATCATCGCCGACAGCACGCCGAGCAGGACGAAGCCGATGCCGACCCAGAACGATGCGCGATCAATCGGCGGCGAGATGCTCGCGCCGGGGTTGCGCTCCACGTAGCGCAGGAAGAGCCCGAAGCGTTCGATCACGAATCCGAACGCCATCAGGCTCAGGCTGGTGCGGTTCCACGCGAGCAGGGTTCGCTCCGCGGCAAAGAGCACGCGTGGATCGTTGAGGTCGGACATTGACTGGTCTCCTCCGGATCCGAAGATTACACGGAGAGGTGACGGATTCTTCGAACCCGCGGTCCACTCGCCTGACAACCAGCGGCGGAACGGTCCGGCAGCGCTGAACTACAATCTGTCGATGGCAAAAGCCACGCAAAAGCCGGTCGCCGAGCTGACGTTCGAACAGGCACTCGACGAGCTGGACGCCCTGGTGCGACGCATGGAAACGGGGGAGCTGTCCCTGG
>JBAIYN010000204.1:0-3576 GCA_037915775.1 Burkholderiales bacterium
GAGATAGGTGGCGAGCAGGGCGCCGTCCTCGCGCAGCCAGTGCCCGCCCAGGCCCTGCCACCATGCCTCGAGCGCGCCGATCGAGAGCCCGAGCGTCAGCAGCGCCGCGCCGCCGACGAGCGGCGCAAGCAGGATCGGCAATGGCTGCTCGAGCGGCGCCAGCCACAGCGGATGAACGAGGCCCTCGACACAGAAGACGCTGCCGAACACGAAGCCGAACGCGATCGCCGCGAGCCCGCCCGGAACCAGCAGGCGCAACAGCGGCATGCGCTTGCGCAGCAGAAAGCCGGCCAGCATCAGCACGACGCCCTGGCCGATATCGCCGAACATGTAGCCGAACATCAGCGGCACCGCGAGCGCGAGCAGCGCGCTCGGATCGGTTTCGCCAGCGCCCGGCATCCCGACCAGGCGCGGAAATACCTCGAACGGACGCGCCCACCACGGATTGCGCAGCGTGAGCGGCGGATGCGCGCCGCGCGGCCAGTCGCGCGGCGGCGGAAAGCGCACGATCGCGCGCGCGCCGCTGTGCTCGACCGCCATCACAAGTGCGAGCCGGTTGTCGGTCCAGCCGGTGATGCGAGCGAACACCTCGCCGTCGTCGATTGCGCCGCCATGCTCGACGCACCAGGTCGCACGCGCGATCTCGCCCAGCGCGCGCGCCACGCCATGCTGCCCGGCCAGCCGCGCGATCTCTGCGCGGCGCTGCGCGATCGATTCATCGAGGCGGGCACTGCGTTGCGCCACCAGCGCGAGGTTCGCTTCCGCAGTCGGCTGCAACCAGTCGGGGAAGCGCGCACGCCGGCCGTTGACCTCCGCGACGGCGCGCGCCATCGATTCGATCGATTCGATCGGCCCGACCGCCAACACCAGCCGCTCGTTCTCCAGCACGGCCTCGCGCGTCAGCACGTCCTGCGGAGTGGCCAGCGGGGCGCGCGGCGGCAGCGCGAACACGCTGGCGACCACGCCGTGGCTGGCTTTCCCGAGTTGGGAGAAGTCGAAGCGTGCGTCGCCCATCGCGCGCAGCGCCTCCTCGGTGAGCCGCAGTTCGCGCTGCTGCGCTTCGGCGCGCTGCAGTTCGGCGATCGCGGGCTCCGCCGCGCGACTCCACTGCGCAAGCGTCTGCAGCGCGGCCGCCATCGCGTCCAGCGGCGCGCGCCGCTCGGCTGCCAGTCGGGTCGCCGCAGCCGGCCAGTAGGGGCGGTACTTGCGCGCAACTTCGGCGAAGTCCTTCAGCAATTCCGCGCTGCGCGCCGGGTCCGTGGCGCCGGTGGCGGGGTGCCATTCGATCTCGACGCAACCGGCCGCAGCGAGCGCTTCGAGCACGATGAACGCATCGTCGCGCGCGGCGACGATCTCGAACCAGCGCGTTGGCAAGGGGCGCATCATGGCCGTGCCTGCGCGAAGACGGCACGGCGCGCGAACTCACCGCGCAGCCGCTCCAGATCGATCGCCGCCGCGAGCAGGTAAGCGAACAGCGCGGCCGGTTGTCCCGGGTTGCGATGCATGCTGCGCAGTGCGCGGGTGGCCAGCGCGCTGCGCGCGTCGGTCGTCTGGCCGGCCGGCATGCCGGCGAAACGCTGCAGGTGGATGTCGACCGCACGTTCCAGCGCTTCGAGCTGCAAGCGCCCGTCGTCCGGACACTCGGGCCAGCGCACGTGCCAGGCGCTGCGCCACGCGCTCAGTGCCGCATGCAGCGCCGCCGGCGCCGCGGTCGGCGTGGCGGAACCCAGCGCGCGCGCGATCGGCGCGAGTTCGCTTTCCAGCAACCGCGTGCGGCGCTCCGCCGGCGTCGAGCGCGCGAGTTCGCCGAGCGCGGGGTCCGACATCATCCACGCGGCCGGCGGCTCGCCTCCCAGCATTTGCACCAGTGCCGGCAGATCGACCAGGTGCTGCAGCCAAAGCACTGCGGCACGCCATTCCTGTGGCGCCCAGCGCGCGACTTCGACGATCCGCTGGCGCAGTTGCTGGCGAAATGCGCGTTCGAGGGAGTCGGGGCCCGCGCGCGCTTCGATGCCCGACACCGTCGCGGCGGCCGGCGAGGCCCGTACTGCCTCCAGCAGCGCGGCCATGCTGCGCGCCGAGTGCGCCTGCAGCCAAGCGCGCTCGTCGGGCCGCTGGCCGATCCGCGCGCATGCGCGCGCATGCGCGTACTCGAGCGGGAGCCCGGCGATCATGGCGCCTCCGACGTCAGTTCAGCGGCCAGCCGTTCGATCACCGCATGGCGTCGCTCTTCCGAGGCCGATGTCGCGGACGCGGACGCATCGAGCGTGGTCCGCGCCCGCTCGATTTCCGCCAGCCGCGATTGCAGCCGCGCCTGCGCGTGCGCATGAACGCGCGCGATCCGTGCCGCCGCGCGCTGGGCGCAGCGCCGTGCGGCCTCGTTTGCCTGCGCGACAAGCCGTTCGGCCTCGGCGGCGCAGCCGGCGACTGCCTCGCGCGCGCCTTGTTCGGACTGCAGCACCTGCTCGATGGCAGCGTCGACCGACGCGACCTCCGGGGCTGGGCGCTGCGTTGGCATCTCAGGCTTCTCCTGCGCCCGGCCAGTGTCGCGTGGGCATCCGGCGGACGGTTGACTACCATCAACTGGCATACGTTCGGTCAACGGCACAGTCTCCGGCGCGTTGATGGACCGTGGTCGTTGAATTTCACCAACCTGGGAGGGAAGCTCCATGAAGAAACTGTTGATCGCGCTGGCCGTGGGTTCCGCGATGGCGCTGGCAAGCGGCGTGGCGGGCGCGCAGGATGCCAAGAAGGGTCAAGCGGAGGCCAAAGAGGCTGGCTGCCTGACCTGCCATGACGTGGCGAAGAAGAAGATCGGTCCGGCGTACAAGACGGTCGCCGCCGATCTGAAGAAAGGCGGGGCCAACGTCGACAAAGTGGTTGCCGATATCAAGGCGAAGCACTCGGATCTGAAAGCGACCGACGCGCAACTGAAAGATATTTCCGCGTGGATCCTGTCGATGTAACGATCCCCGTTACGTCGCGACATCGAAAGGCCGGCCTTGCCGGCCTTTTGTTTTGGGTAATTCCCCTCCGGGCAGTCTGGTCGTTCGGGGCAAGACAGACCGGACCTCCAGTGGCGATCCACATCGAATTGGGGGAGAGCGACCGCCCGCAACACGTTGCACAGCGAAGTAACTAAAGGCGTTACACGTCTGTCCAGAACAAACTCGGTTGCCGACGGGATTTCGCCGTCGGTGTAACGGTAGCCGTGTCACCCCCGGGTTGTCGCGGCAACACGACATGCACTCATCGGGTTTGTCCGGACTGCATGTGCGCGCGACCGCTGCCACAGTCGCAACCTCGTCGCAGTCGCGCGCAGCGATAGCGGGCCTCGGTGCAACCGGTGTCGATTGGTCGGGCATGCCGCCACTGTTTGCTATTCGTCAAGTGAGGCCCTTGGGTTGGGGATCACGCTTGCGCCAGTCTTTTTGCGATGGAACCGGTGAATCGGCTCTGGACACGGAGGGGTGTATGAGTAGCTTGCTGATTCGATTGTTGGGGGCAGCCGCCATCGTGGTGCTGGCAGGCTGCAGCGGTGACAAAGGCGATACGGGTGCGCAGGGTCCAGCGGGT
>JBAIYN010000434.1:0-12370 GCA_037915775.1 Burkholderiales bacterium
GCGGGATAGAAGAGCCGACCCATCGAAGACTGAAAGGAAGAACGAATGCGTCACCGTCACGGACTGCGGAAACTCAACCGCACCAGCAGCCATCGCCTGGCGATGCTGCGCAACATGTCGAACTCGCTGCTCAAGCACGAGCTGATCAAGACCACGCTGCCCAAGGCGAAAGAACTGCGCCGCGTGATCGAACCCCTGATCACGCTGGGCAAGGAACCGACACTGGCGAACAAGCGCCTGGCGTTCAATCGCCTGCGCGATCGCGAAATGGTGGTCAAGCTCTTCAGCGAAATCGGCCCGCGCTACAAGTCACGCAACGGTGGCTATACGCGCATCCTGAAGTTCGGTTTCCGGGTTGGAGACAATGCGCCGATGGCGCTGATGGAACTGGTAGATCGTCCGCAACCCAGCGAAGCTGCCGCGGCGGAAGAAGCGCAGTCGTAAGGCGCATTGCGTCGCAGGCTGACTTCAGCGCGGCTGCAGGCAGGGCGCGCCGCACCGGCCGAAGACGCGCTGCGTCGCTGTGACCGTCTTACTGAGATACGCTGCAAGGCCCGCCGCGCGCGGGCCTTGTGCTTTTGGACCGATGGATGGCGTGACTCTCGGCGAACCGGCGGCACTGGCGCGCGACTGGGGGCGTCTGAAGCGCATGCTCGTGCCCGGCCGTGTGCCGAAGCACCCGGAGTCCGACGTCGTGTTGCGGGCTGTTCATTTGTTCGTCTGCTATTACATTCCGCTGGTGCCACACGCCGCAGGCTGCCGACATGAAAGATGTCCTCGTTGTGCTGACCAACTGCCCGGATGAGGCGAGTGCCGAGCGCATCGCCCGTGCGCTTGTCGAGAACCGCTGCGCCGCCTGCGTGAACCGGCTGGCGCCGGTCGCGTCGACCTATCGCTGGGAGGGCGAGATCGAGGACGCGATCGAGATTCCGCTGCTGATCAAATGCACGCGCGATCGCTATCCGGCGGTCGAGGAGACCATCCGGCAGCTGCATCCGTACACGGTCCCTGAAATCCTTGCCCTGCCGGTTGTCGCGGGGTTCGCACCCTATCTGCGCTGGGTCGACGACGAGACGCAGCCGCCGCTGCTGGCATGAGCAGCGAAGAACGCGTCCGCCTCGACAAATGGCTGTGGGCAGCGCGTTTCTTCAAGACGCGCTCGACGGCTACACGCGAAATCGATCTCGGCCGCGTTCGCGTCGACGGCGAGCGCGTCAAGCCCGCACATACCGTTCGCTGCGGCGAGCGCATCGAGATTCAGCTTGCGACGCAGCGGGTCGAGGTAATCGTTCGCACGCTCGCCACGGTGCGCGGGCCGGCACCGGTCGCGCGCGGGCTTTACGAGGAGACGTCCGCCAGCGCCGAGCGCCGCGCGCGTGCCGCCGAGCAGCGTCGCTACGCCGCCGAGCCAGCCGCGGCGATCAAGGGGCGGCCGACCAAGAAAGAAGGGCGCGCATTGCGCAACCTGCGCGGTGGCTGAACGCACCGCGCGGGTGGCGTTACATGCTGATCTCGCGCGACGTCATCTGGTAGCGGAAATTCTCCGGATCGAGCGCATCGACCCGGCCGTCGGCGGTTTCTGCCTGCGGATACATCAGGAACGGCAGCGGCGCGCCCTTCGAGCCCGGCAGTTTCACGTCGTGCGCGTAGTTGTACGCGAGCCAGTTTCCTTCCCAGTTGCCGAACAGGAAGGTGCGCATGGCCTTCACGACGTCGTCGTTCAACGTGAGGTTAGGCTTCTCCTCCAGCACGACCTTGCGCACATCCGCCGGGTCGACCGGCACCCAGCCGATGCCCTGTGCGTAGAACTCGGCGCGGCAGTGTTGCGCCCGGGTGATGTCGCCCAGCTTGCCCATGCTCCTGTAGCCACGCGCCGACTCGACCACGCGCACGCCGTAAACGTCGCGCGCCGGTACGCCGGCCGCACGGCACAACCCGACGAACAGCGCATTCAGGTCCGCGCATTTGCCGCCGAGCGCGCCGGTTTCAAGCATCGTCCTGACGTCACCGATCCCGCAGCCGCGCGTCTTCGGATCGCGGAAGGTGTTCTCGACCACCCAGTCGTAGATCGCGCGTGCCTTGGCCACATCGGTGCGGGCGCCCTTGGTGATGCGCTCGGCGGTCCGCTTCACGATGCCATCGGTCGGGATCAGTTCGGTCGGCATCAGCGCGAGCGCGAGTTCATCGCGCGTCGCCTGCATTCCGGCACCGGGCTTCAGTGCCACATTGCGCTCGCGCACCGTGAAATGGCTCGTCACTTCCAGCATGGGCGCCGGCGCGGCGGGCTTGAATCGAGCCACTGCCATCGCCATGCGGTAGACCGGGTCGATCACCATTTCGACTTGCTCGGCATTCCCCGCCCAGCGGTTCGACAGGGTGCGGAAATAGTCCGTGTCCTGCGTGAGCGGAAGCGGCACCCACACCCGCGCCTGCCCGACGGGCTCGGCAATCTCGATCCGAGTCGTGACCTCGAAGCTGCGCCAGTCGGTCGGGGTCGGCGACGTGGCCGATCGGGCGCGGGATGACGGGGAAAATGCGGCAATCAGTCCGGCCGCGGGGATGGCTTTCAGCAACGAGCGGCGATGCATGGAATCTCCCGTGACGAAGGGTCAGCGCGGTGCGACGTCGAGTCGCGGCGGTTGAAATGCGCCTATCGGGGCCTGGCTCATGCGCGCAAGCGAACGACTCGCACGCGATGTCATTCGTGTCGGCAATGTCATGCGAACTCCTTGTCGCCCTGGCGAGCGCGACGGTGGTACTTCTGGCGGTGCCGCCGATGGCAGCGAAAAATATACGGCTGCGGTGCTAGCGCGGCAGTAGCGCACGTACGCGGCGCTCGACCTCGGGCGAGGTCCAATCGAGGCTGCCGCTCAAAAGGTAGCGGATGTTCTGAGTCGCATCGACCACGAAGCTCGTAGGGAAAATACGCACTTTCCACGCCCGCGCCACGCCGCCGTCGGTGTCGCGCACGATCGGGAAGTCGAGCGGAACCCTTTGCAGGAAGGCACGGATGCGCGGCTCGCCCTCCTGATAATTCACCGCGAGAACCTCGAAATGCGCGGTCCCGAGACGATCGCGCAGGCGTTGCATCGAGGGCAATTCCTCGATGCACGGCTCGCACCACGTGGCCCAGAAGTTGACCAGCACAACCTTGCCGCGCAGATCGGTCAGCGCGAACGGCGTTCCGCCCAGCTTACGCAGTGCGATCGGCAGCGCGGCCGCAGGCCCTGACCATGGCTGCAGTTGCGCCTGCGCAAAGGCGGCCCGCACGGTGCCGAACAAGATGCCCCCCAGGCCGGTCAGCAAGCCGCGTCGGATCTGATTTGCCGAGTTCATGCGGGTGCCTAGCCGCGGCGCAACCATCCACGCCACCAGCGCCGCATGTGCAGCGGCCGGTCGCTCAAAACGCGGTTGATTGCAAAGTAAAGCAGCATCCCTGCTGCGAGTGCAGTCATGCCGATCATCGTGAACCAGAAGCCCTCGCGGTCTTTGAGCAGCGGCATGTGCTCGAAGTTCATGCCGAACACGCCAGTGATGAGCGTCAGCGGCGCGAACACCGCGGTGATCACCGTGAGAAGGCGGACCACCTGGTTGGTCCGGTGCGCGGTCGCAGAGAAGTGCAGCTGCACCGCCGTTTCGAGAGACGATTCCAGGCGCCGTGCGTGGTTCAGCACCCGGTGGATGTGCTCGATCACGTCGGCGATGCGGATCAGGTACGCATCGCTCTGCTGCGCCTCTGGTGTCTCTTCCAGGTACGTGTCGCGCATTTCCTGCAGCGCATCGTGCTGTTCTTCGCACAGATTTTCCAGGCGACGGACTTCGATGCGCGCATCGAGCAGCGCGGTCCAGTCGCTGAAGGAGCGGCGGGGATCGAGCAGTTCACGTTGCCAGCGGTCGAGACGCTCGGTGAGCGGCTGGCGCAGATCGAGATAGCGATCGACCATTCCGTTGAGCAGTCGCAGCAGCAATTCGTCAGGTCGCTGCGGCAGCCGCGGCAGCGCGACTTCGCTGCCGGCCAGCGAGGATTTCGAACCGGGACGCGATTTGAACTCAAGCAGACGTGTTCGAACCTGTTCGATCGTCCGTGACTGCGCGTTGCGCACGGTGACCAACAGGCGTTCGAACAGGAAGAACGTCACCGGCTGGGTGGCGATCTCCTGCAGTCGATGGCCGCGCGGTGTCGCCGCGGGCGGCTGATCAAGCTCGGTGAGAGGAGGTATCGCGCGATCGCCGGGCGCCGACAGTTTGCGGAAGATCAGCATGTCGTACTGCGATGTCGAATCGAAGAACGACGGGTGCTGCAGGTTGGCGGCGTCCTGCAGGTGCAGATCGAAGATGCGCGCGCCGGTCAGACGCGCGACGATGTCGCGCAGCGCCTCCGGATCGGCGCGGAATTCGTCATGGATCAGGTCGAGCCAGAGGAATCCGCTGGCGCACGGAGCGGTTGGCGCCGCTTCGAGGCGCAGCGCCTGGTCCGACTGAACGTGGATCGCCTCCACCGCCGATCAGGCGTCTTCTCTGAGCCAGCGGGCGACGGTGAGCGCGAAGTAGGTGAGAACGCCATCGGCGCCTGCGCGCTTGAACGCGAGCAGCGATTCGAGCATGACCTTCCTTTCGTCCAGCCAGCCGTTGCGCGCCGCCGCCATCAGCATCGAGTACTCGCCGCTCACCTGGTACACGTAAGTGGGAGCCCGGAACTCGTCCTTGACCCGTCGCACGATATCGAGGTAGGGCATGCCCGGCTTAACCATCACCATGTCGGCGCCTTCGGCGAGGTCGAGGCCAACCTCCCACAGCGCTTCGTCGCTGTTGGCGGGGTCCATCTGATAGACGGCCTTGTTCGACTTGCCCAGATTGCCCTTCGAGCCCACCGCGTCGCGGAAGGGGCCGTAGAACGCGCTCGCGTACTTGGCCGCGTAGGACATGATGCGCGTGTGAATGCACCCGGCCTGCTCGAGCGCGGTTCGGATGGCGCCCACGCGGCCGTCCATCATGTCGCTCGGTGCGACGATGTCGACCCCGGCCTGCGCCTGCGCCAGCGCCTGGTGTTTCAGCACCGCGACCGTCTCGTCGTTCAGAACGTAACCGTCCGCGTCGATCAGGCCATCCTGGCCGTGGGTCGTGTACGGATCGAGCGCGACGTCCGTCAGTACACCCAGTTCCGGAAAGCGCGCCTTCAGCTCGCGCACCGCACGCGGTACGAGGCCCTCGGGGTTGGTCGCTTCGCGGCCATCGGCTGTCTTCAGTCCGCCTTCAATGACGGGGAACAGGGCGAGGACGGGGATGCCGACCCGAAGCGCCTCCTCCGCGACCGGAAGCAGCTGGTCGATCGAGAAGCGCTCGACACCCGGCATCGATTCGACCGCTTCGCGCCGGCGCTGGCCCTCGAGGACGAACACCGGGTAAATCAGGTCGTCGACGGTAAGGCGGTGCTCGCGCATCAGCCGGCGCGAAAAATCATCGCGCCGCATGCGGCGCATCCGCACCGCGGGGAACTGGCCAAGGGTCTGCATTCGGGTAAGTCCCAAATAGTTTTTTGCGTGGTGGTCAGTAGATTGTCACCTGGACGATTCGTCGTCCCCCGCTTCTCCTCCCTGAGCGGGTGCCTTTGACGAGAAGGCTTGCGCCCCGAGTGAATGGCTCGGGGTTTTTTTTGGCTGAACGATCATACGCGCGACGCCTGCAGCACATGCATGATGACGGACCGCAGTTCGTCGACCCCGGCGCGCTTCAAGGCCGAGAACAGCTGAACGGTCGTGGGCATCGGCAAGCCCGTCGCGCGCGCCTCGGCCGCGCCCCGCAATTGGCGGCGCTGGTTCGCGTTCAGCTGGTCGGACTTGTTCAGCAGCAGATGCAGGTGCAGCCTTTCGGGGTGCGCCCGCCGCAGCATCCAATCCAGCAGTTCGTCGTCGGCCGGCATCAGTCCGCGCCGCGCGTCGATGACGAGCACGACGCCGACCAACATGCGTCGCGTCTGCAGGTAGCCGCCAACCAATCGATCCCAGCGAGATCGGGTTGCGTCGTCAACGCGGGCAAATCCATATCCGGGAAGATCGACCAGATACGCGCTAGGCTCCAGGGCGCCCGTCTGCGTGCGCCGGCTGACCGTGAAGAAGTTCAGCAGCTGTGTTCGTCCCGGCGTCTTGCTTGCGAACGCCAGCCTGCGCCGACTGGTCAGGACGTTGATCACACTGGATTTGCCCGCATTGGATCGGCCGACGAATGCCACTTCGGGCAGCAGGGCAAGGCGGGCTGAATTGATCTGCTCGAGCTCTGCGACCGACAACGCAAATTGCGCGCTGTCGAACGCCGCAGCCGCCCTTGGGGGCCGCTTCACGGACGGGACCGTGCTGGTCGATCGGGTGGACGAGGACACTTCGGTAGAATACGCGGCCGCTGTTGGGCGCGGAGCGCCGCGTTGAACTCCGCCGCACCGGGCAACAAGAAAACCCCATTTGCCATAACGAGCTTCACGATGATTTCAAGCACAGGCCGCAGCCTGACCTTCTGCGCTGCACTGATCGCCGGCACGCTGATGGCTCCGGCTGGCATGGCGCAGGAAAAAGGAGCGGGTGCCAGGCCCGATCCCGCCAAGGGACGGCAGATCGCGACTGCGGTGTGCTCGGCGTGCCACGGCGAGGACGGCAACTCGACCCTTACGGCCAATCCAAAGCTCGCCGGGCAGCACGAGGCGTACCTGTATCGCCAATTGCTGGACTTTGCCAAACCAGCCAGCGACAAGGCGGTCCGTGTCAGCAGCGTGATGGCGAGTTTCGCCGGGCAGCTGTCCGATGACGACAAGCGCAACGTGGCTGCCTACTTTGCCGGGCAGCAGGAAAAGCCCGGCGTCGCCCATAACAAGGACACGCTTCAGCTGGGCCAGCGGATCTACCGCGCGGGAATCGTCGAGAAATCTGTCCCGGCGTGTGCCGGCTGCCACGGCCCGACGGGCGCTGGAATCCCGGTGCAGTTTCCCCGGCTCGGCGGCCAGCATGCCGAATACACGGAGTCGCAGCTGAAAGCATTTCGCGACGGCACGCGGCGCAACAGCGTGCCGATGATGCAGATCGCTGCGCGCCTCTCCGACGCCGAGATCAAGGCCGTCGCCGACTACGTGAACGGCTTGCGCTGACGCGGTCGAGGCGTCGGGCGCAGCGCGGCCTTCGGCCTCTCTCAGTCGCCCGCGAAGATCTCGTTGATCTGCTGCGTCACGCGCACGAACGTCGTGCGCTTGGATAGCTCCTTCAGCCGGCGCGCACCGACATACGTGCAGGCGGAGCGGACCCCTCCGAGTACCTCCTGGACCGTGTTCGCGACCGGGCCACGATAGGGAACCAGCACTTCCTTGCCCTCGGCAGCGCGGTATTCGGCTACGCCGCCGGCATATTTCTCCATCGCCGCGCGGCTGCTCATGCCGTAGAAGCGCTGCAGGCGGCGGCCGTCGCGCTCTATCACCTCGCCGCCCGACTCATCATGTCCGGCGAACATTCCGCCGAGCATCACGAAATCGGCGCCGCCGCCGAAGGCCTTGGCGACATCGCCTGGCGTGGTGCAACCTCCATCGGCGCAGATCAGGCCGCCGAGCCCGTGCGCCGCGTCGGCGCATTCGATCACGGCCGACAGTTGGGGATAGCCGACGCCGGTCATCTTGCGTGTCGTGCACACTGAGCCCGGGCCGATACCGACCTTGACGACGTCAGCGCCGGAAAGGATCAGCTCCTCGGTCATCTCGCCGGTGACGACGTTGCCGGCCATGATCACCAGCTGCGGCCAGGCAGCGCGGATGCGGGTGACGAATGTGACGAAGTTCTCGTGGTATCCGTTGGCAACGTCGATGCACACGTACTGAACGGACGCGGCCGACCCCGCCATCGCGCTCATCACGCGGTTGAACTTCTCCTCGTCGGACCGAGTGATGCCGATGGAATAGAACGCCCCCGATTTGCGTTCAAGGGTGCGGAAGAACGCCACATAGGCCGCATCGTCATAATGCTTGTGCAGCGCGGTTGACAGGCCGAACAGGTCAAGTGCGCGCGCCATTTCGAACGTTCCGGTCGAGTCCATATTGGCGGCGATGATCGGAATGCCGTGGTACTTGACTTTCGCGTGGCGGAATTCGTATTCGCGTGAGATATCGACATCCGAACGCGAGGTCAGTGTCGATCGCTTGGGTCGGATCAAAACGTCCTTGTAATCGAGCTTTACTTCATGTTCGATATGCATCGCGGATCTCCGGGCGCCGGGACGGACAAGACCCCGCGCGACGGCGGGGCAAAGCGTCAAACCAGTCTAGCGCCGGGCCAGGGCAGGGTGCCCGGAACCTGAACCGGATAGCAGGGTCCGACCGAAAGCGGTTCGTTCGCGTGTAAGGTTGATCGCGGGGATTCGACAGTGAGTATGACAACGGAGGCCCCATGCTGATTCGTCGTCCTTCCGAAATCGCACCATCCGAGATCACCTCGCCTGAGGTCTGGAAGAACCGGCGCAATTTCGTACAGGCTGCAGCGACTCTCGGGCTGCTGGCTGCGACTCCGACCCTGCGCGCGCAAGTCAGTACGCCCCGCAAGCTTGAGGCCAAGCCGGGTCCCTACTCGTCGATGGAACGGCCCACGCCGTTCGATCTGGCGACGAGCTACTGCAACTTCTACGAGTTCGGGGCCGACAAGGAGGACCCGGGGCGGTATGCGCCGTCGCGCCTGCGACTGCGCCCCTGGTCAGTACGGATCGAAGGCGAAGTCAGGAAGGCGCGCACGTTCGACATCGACGAGCTGATGGGCCTCGCCCCGCTCGAGGAGCGGGTCTACCGGCTGCGGTGCGTCGAGGCCTGGTCCGCGGTCGTGCCCTGGATCGGCTTCCCGCTCGCCGAATTGATCCGTCGCGTCGAACCCACTGGCAATGCCAAGTACGTCGAATTCACAACGCTCGCCGACCCGAAGCAGATGCCGGGGTTGGCACAGCGCATCCTCGACTGGCCCTATGTCGAAGGGCTGCGCATGGACGAGGCAATGCATCCGCTGACGCTGCTGACATTCGGCATGTACGGCGTGGTGCTGCCGAACCAGAACGGCGCGCCGGTACGGGTCGTGGTGCCATGGAAGTACGGCTTCAAAAGCGCGAAATCACTGGTTCGGATCCGATTTGTCGAAAGGCAGCCCCTCAACAGCTGGCAGAAGGCGGCGCCGAACGAGTATGGGTTCTATTCGAACGTGAATCCGAACGTCGACCACCCGCGCTGGAGCCAGGCCACCGAGCGTCGCATCGGCGAGGACGGGCTGTTCGCGAAGCGACGTCCGACGCTGATGTTCAACGGTTATGCCGATCAGGTCGCGTCGCTGTACACGGGGATGGATCTGAGGAAATACTTCTGAAATGGCGGCCAGACCGATCGCGGCGAGCCCGATCGCCGCCGTTCCGTTGCTGTCGCGCGTACCGCCTGTGCTCGCGCCGGCGACCTTCGGACGCCTGCGTGCGCTGCTTTTCATTGTCGCGCTGCTACCGCTTGCGCGGCTGTTCTACCTCGGTTCTGCCGGTGGGCTCGGGGCCAACCCGGTCGAGTTCGTGATCCGGTCGCTGGGAACGTGGGCGCTGGTGATGCTCTGCACGACGCTGATGGTGTCGCCGCTGCGCTGGCTGACTCATTGGGCGTGGTTGGCCCGCTTGCGCCGAATGTTCGGTCTGTTCTGCTTCTTCTACGCGTCGCTGCACGTGCTGGCGTACGTCGGGCTCGATCAGTGGTTTGCGCTAAACGCGATTTTCAAGGACATCGTCAAACGTCCGTACATCACGGCCGGTTTCGCGGCATATCTGCTGCTGATCCCGCTTGCGATCACGTCGACCAATTCGATGGTGCGCCGGCTTGGCGGCCGCAACTGGCAGCGGCTGCATCGCGCGGTTTACGTGATCGCGGCGCTCGCGATCCTGCATTTCTGGTGGCAGCGGGCAGCGAAGAACAACCTCAACGAGCCGCTGGGCTACGCGCTCGTCGTCGGGCTGCTACTCGGTGCCCGTGCGCTGCGCGGCTGGCTCACTCGTCAGGGCAACATGGACTCGCGCGCGAACAGTTCGTCGGTCGTTTCGCGCTGACGTATGCAATGAACCTCGTGACCGTCCACCAGCACCTCCGCAGGGCGAGGCCGCGAGTTGTAGTTGCTGGCCATCGACATTCCGTAGGCTCCCGCGCCCATCACGGCGAGCAGGTCGCCGGCCTCGATCGCCAGTTCTCGGTCGCGCGCAAGCCAGTCGCCTGACTCGCACACCGGACCGACGACATCGACCGAGACGGGGGTGATGGCGCGCTCCTGTACCGGCTGCACGTCCATCCAGGCCCCATAGAGGGCTGGCCGCAGCAAGTCGTTCATCGCGGCGTCGGCGATGGCGAAGTTCTTTTCCGCACCGTGCTTGAGCAGATTCACACGGGTCAGCAGCAGTCCCGCATTGCCGACGATCGAGCGCCCCGGTTCGAACATGACCGTCTTTGCCCCGTGCCCGCGCGCGTCGATCCGGGCGAGCAAATCGGCGACGAGTCGCGACGGGTCGGGGGGAATCTCGTCCCGGTAGCGGATGCCGAGGCCGCCGCCGAAATCGATGTGGCGCAGCCGGATGCCGTCGCGTTCCAGCGCGTCAACGAGATCGAGGATTCGATCCGCGGCGTTGAGGTAAGGCGAGAGCGAGGTGATCTGCGATCCGATGTGGCAATCGATGCCGATGACTTCGATATGCGCCATTTCTGCTGCGCGGCGATACAACGGCAACGTGTCCCCGTAGGCAACGCCGAATTTGTTTCCCCTCAAGCCGGTGGCGATATATGGATGAGTGTTCGGATCGACATCGGGGTTCACGCGTACCGAGACGGGTGCTCGGGAGCCGATTCGCGCCGCCACGCGCTGGATCATCTCGAGCTCCGGCACCGATTCGAGGTTGAAGCACAGGATCCCAGCGCGCAGTGCCTGTTCGATCTCCGCGGCGCTCTTGCCGACCCCTGAGAACACCGTCTTGCGCGGACTGCCGCCGGCTGCGATAACGCGCGCCAGTTCACCACCGGAAACGATGTCGAACCCGGCCCCCGCGCGCGCAAGCAGATTCAGGATCGCAAGATTGGAATTCGCCTTCATTGCGTAGCAGATCAGTCCCGGGCGAGACGAGAAGGCCGCCGCGTACGCGGAATAGGCGCGCTCGATCGTCCGGCGCGAATACACGTAAGTCGGCGTGCCGAAGCGCTGCGCAATCGACTCGAGCGGTACCGATTCGCAAAACAGCGCGCCGCCGCGCCGCGGGAAGGCGTCGCTCTCGTTTCCGGCCGTCATTTCTTCCTGTCTTCGGATCCGGGGACGTCCGGAGCTTGTGGCGTCGTGGCCGGTGCGGGTGCTGGTTGCGCGGGAGGCGGCCAGGGAGCGCTCCGGGGCGGTTGTCCCGGCAGATACAGCGGACCTTTCTGGCCGCATGCGACCGCTGCCGCGAGGGTCAACACTACAATCGCGATCGCCCGCTTCATCGGGCCAATCTAACATGATCCCCGACCCGTGGACGAGAGCGAATTCCTGACTCTGGCCGAGCGCACGCTCGACGCAATCGAGAGCGCGGTCGAGGCATGCGGCGCGGACGTCGAGGCCACGCGCGCCGGCAACGTACTGACGCTCGAGCTGCACGACGGTTCGAGAATCGTGATCAACAGTCAGACCCCGATGCGGCAGATCTGGGTCGCCGCAAGAAGCGGCGGTTTCCATTTCGGCCGCGCCGGCGATCAGTGGCGCGACACGCGTGATCAAACGGAATTGTTTGCGGCCTTGTCGCGCCTCGTTTCCGCCCAGGGAGGGCAGGCTGTCGTGCTGCGGCCCGCCCGCTAGCGAATTTCAGAAGATCTGGTCGCGCACCGCGTCGGCCTTGCGTTTCTCTTCCGGGGTTGCGTCGTCGAGACCGACGCTTGCGACTCCCTGACCGGGCTGGAACTCGGTGTAGTAGATCTCGCCGCCCACGTCGACAATACCTTCCGGCTCAGGGCGCTCGATGACGGGCCGATCCTTCAGCGCGGTGCTCATGTACTTGATCCAGATCGGCAGAGCCAGGCCGCCGCCGGTTTCCCGGTCGCCGAGTGGGCGTGGCTGATCGAACCCGATCCAGCTGACCGCGACAATGCCACCGCTGTAGCCCGCGAACCACGCGTCGTGTGAATCGTTGGTTGTTCCGGTCTTGCCGGCAACATCGGCGCGTTTCAGCGAAGCGGCGCGGGCTGCGGTCCCGTAGCGTGCGACATCGCGCATCAGGCTGTCCATCATGTAGACATTGCGCTCGTCGATCACGCGCGGCGCTGATTCGCCCGCCTCGATCGGCTGTGCCTCCATGAGCACTTTTCCGGTGGAGTCGGTCACCTTCG
>JBAIYN010000043.1:0-2482 GCA_037915775.1 Burkholderiales bacterium
TCACCGCGAAGAGCCATGCCCGCAGACTGCCGCCCGGATCACCGGGTCCGGCGCGCCAGAGTGCGCGCTTCGTCCAGGCGCGCTCGAGCGTGTCCTGGGTCAGGTCGTCCGCCGCATCTCGGTTGCCTGTCAGTGCGCGGGCATAACGCCGCAGGCGCGGAATGTGAGCCTCAAGATCCGACGGCGTGAAAGGCAACGTCATCCGACCTTCAACGGTTTGAAGTCTGCGCCGGGCATATGGCACGCCAGAGCCTTGGTTCGGTTGAGGACGGCCGCGATCGGTCCATCGGCCCGTCCTAGCGTGAGAACAAATGCGATCACGGATTTATTCCGTTTCGAACCAGTTGCCCGAAGCTTCAGATCGATTGCGGATCCACCTCGATGCGCCAGCGTACGCGCGGCTTGTTCGCCAGGACGTACTGACGCAGCTCCGCGAGCCAGCCACGCAGGAACGACTGGAGCTCGCCACGCCGGCTCGCCTCCGCCAGCAGTTGGGCGCGAAATACGCGATCGACCTTCACGATCGGCATCGGAACCGGATCGAAGATTTTCGCTTCTCCGCCAACCATGGTCGCGATTCGCCGGGCCTCGGCCAGAAACCGCATTGCAGGTTCGAGTTGCCGTGCCTCGGCCACGAGAAGCGCATGCGACACGAACGGCGGCATGCCAGCGGCGCGACGCTCCGCCAGTTGTGTCTGCGCGAAGCCTTCATAGTCGTGCCGGGCGAACGCCGCCAGCAAAGGATGGCGCGGGTAACGGGTTTGCAGAAGCACCCGGCTCGCCTTGCCTGTGCGACCGGCGCGTCCTGCTACCTGCATCAGCGTCGCAAACAGTCGCTCCGGCGCGCGAAAGTCGTGGGACAGCAGTTGTGCGTCCGCGTTGAGAACGCCGACCAGCGCGACGCGCTGGAAGTCATGTCCCTTGGCGATCATCTGAGTGCCGACAAGCACGTCGGTTTCGCCGGCATGCACGGATGCAAATGCAGAGGCGGCGGCGCCGCGCCGCCGGGTCGTATCGCGATCGATGCGCGCAATGCGCGCCCCGGGAAGCAATCTCTGCAAGTCCTCCTCGATGCGTTGTGTTCCCTGTCCAACGGCCCCGATGTCCTGGTTGCCGCATGTCGGACAGGCAAGCGGCACCTTGGTCTGCCATCCGCAATGGTGACAGCGCAGCGTCGCGTCGGTCTTGTGGAACGCCGCGAACACCGAACACCGCCCGCAGCTGGACAGCCATCCACAGGCCGCGCACGCAAGAACCGGCGCATAGCCGCGTCGATTGATGAAGATGAGCGCCTGCTCGGCGCCGCATACAGCATCAGTAAGCGCACGCTTCAATTCGTCGGAAATTCCGCCGACGAGCTTCGAGCGACCTAGGTCGACCAGCTCGATTGTCGGCGCAGCGCGCGCCTCCACACGCCGTGACAGGCGCAGCAGTCGGTAGCGCCCGGATTGGGCGTGCGCCCATGTTTCGAGCGACGGCGTCGCGGACCCCAATATCACCGGGATCGCCTCGGTCTGCGCGCGCTTGATCGCCAAGTCGCGCGCCGATAGGCGCACCCCTTCGCCTGCTCTGTAGGAATCGTCGTGCTCCTCATCCACGACGATCATGCGCAGCTTGGGCAAAGAGGCCAGAACGGCCAGCCTAGTTCCGACAACAATCCGCGCTCGCCCCTCGTGGGCCGCCAGCCATGCCGCCGATCGCTCGCGATCGGGCAATCCGCTATGCATGCTCACTACCGGGACGTCGGGGAAGTAGGCCCTCACACTTGCAAGAAGCTGCGGTGTCAGGTTGATCTCGGGCACCAGCAGCAGGCATTGCCCGGCGGGATCCTGCTTGACAAGCTTGGAAATTGACTCGAGGTAGACCGCAGTCTTGCCGCTACCGGTGACGCCGAACAGGAGCGTCGGGGAAAATCCGGGCTGCCCGGTGACGGCCTCGACGGCCGCCTGCTGTTCGGCATTCAGAAGCGGGGGCGGCGAAGTAGGCGTGCGCTCACATCCGATCTTTTCAGCTCGGAGACGCCTCAACACCGATTCGAACCGCTGACCTGGTGGCGATCTCAGCAGGGGCGGCAGTGCCGGAATTGCGACCTCGCCCCAACTGTGCTGGTAATAGTCCGCTGCGAAGCGGGTCAGCTCGAGCCATCCGGGCGTCAGGGGTCCGATTTGCTCGACCAAGCTTGACACCGGCCTTATACGGCTTGGGCTGAGAGCGGACGATCCCGAGCTGCCGACGCAGACGCCCATGCAACTGCGACGACCGAGCGGCACGACACAGAGCTGGCCGCGACTGGGGTCGGATATCCCCGGCGGTACCGCATAGTCGAGCGGCTGCTCGATCGCGAGGTCGACCACCACCTGTGCGAACATGCCGGACGCTCTGAACTTAGCTAGCAAGTCACTTCAATTAGTTGCCGCAAACCGCTGATTCTTTTGCCGGATTAGAGACTCCGCTGCGCTGTGGACAACTTTGTGGAAAAGCA
>JBAIYN010000129.1:0-3078 GCA_037915775.1 Burkholderiales bacterium
CAGGCGTTGACGAAGTTGCAGGCCGTTTCAAGGCGAACCCCGGCGCGCTCCGCGAGTTGGCCGACCGTCAGAGGTTCGGCCTTCAGCAACGAGGCCATGCGCACGTCCGACCGATAGTGCGGCAGGCGGCTGAAGTCCGGAAAGTGGCGCAGCCGATAAGGCTTGCTCACGTGCAGTTCGGGTCGCAGGTCGCCATTGGTTCCGGTGAGCCAGAAGATCCAGTCGAGTTTCAGCAGCGGTTCGAAATTGCGCTTGCGACCGGCCAGCGCCTCGCGTTCCGCGTCGCTCAGATTGACCAGCTTCACCGGGTCGTTCCTGCGCATTACGTCGGCGAGTTCGGTCAGCGTCAGACGCGACGTGAAGCCGCGCTGCGGCAGGACCGAGAAGATCTTGGTGTCGCGCAGGCTCAGCACCGTGACCGCGTTCACTTCGTCCTGCAGCACCCAGCGGACCGCGGTGCGCATCGAGGTGCGGATGCCGCTGTCGGTCTCCGATGTGTCCGAGCCCACTCCCGCCGGCAGCATCGTCGTTGCGCTCATGCCGCTGCGGCGCCGCTCCAGTTCCGCCTGCGCCTTGTGCAGCACTTCGATCGTGCGCGCGCTGTTCAACGGGCGATGAATCACGCAGAAGGCGTTTGGCGGCGGCTCGCCCGAGTCGTCGAACACGATATACAGCGCCGACTGGCGCGACGCCCCGGTGCGGTTCAGCTCGCCGAGGGCGCCGGCCTCGAGGATCACGGCGTCGCTCGTCGTCGCATCGCCGATTGCCCAGCGATTGCCGAGCATCGGCAGCAGCAGGCGCAGCATCGAGCGCGCCGCTGCTTCTGACGATGCGGTGACGCCGTGGAATGCAACCGTGAAGTCGGTCATGGAATTTGCCTCCCGGTCATGCGACGCCCAGCGGCGCGTCCGGCTGCGGTGCTGGACGGGCGTCCGACCCGCTTTCGCTGCGCGGCGGCACCGTCTGCGATTCGCCTTCGTTCCGCGCCGTGCCGCTCATCCGGCGGCGCGTCTCCTGGATCACCGCGTCGATGCCGCCGGACTCGGCACGCCGTGCGAGCACCGCCAGACGGTCGGCCGGCAGCGGCGGGCTGAGCAGGTAGCCCTGCACCTTTTCGCAGCCTGCCTGGCGCAGGAACGCCAGTTGCTCGGCGGTCTCGACGCCCTCGGCAACGACTTCCTTGCGCAGCGTGTGCGCCATGTTGATGATCGCCGCCGCGATCGCCGCGGCGTCCTTGTCGGTCGCGATATCGGTGACGAACGACTTGTCGAGCTTCAGGATCGATGCCGGCAGCGTCTTCAGGTACGTGAACGAGGAATAGCCGGTGCCGAAATCGTCGATCGCCACTCGTGCACCGGCGCGTTCAAGAGCGCGCAGCGCGTTGATCGCCGTTTCCCCGCCGTCGAGAATCAGCGACTCCGTGACCTCGACCTCGAGGCTGTTCGGCGCCATCCTGGTGGCGACCATCGTGTAGTCGACCGTCGGCACGAATTCCTTCTGGCGCAGCTGCCGCGCCGAGACGTTGACCGACACGCGCGGGATGTCCACGCCTTCGGCGCGCCAGCGGCCATGCTGCTGGCAGGCTTCGCGCATGGCCCACAGGCCGAGCTTCTCGATCAGCCCCGTGTCTTCCGCCAGTTCGATGAAGTGGCTCGGCGTCAGCAGGCCTCGATGCGGATGCCGCCAGCGCAGCAGCGCTTCCGCGCTGCACACGCGACCCGTGCGCAGGTCGACCTGCGGCTGGAAGAAGAGCACGAACTCGTTGCGTTCGAGCGCCTGCCGCAGCTCGCGGTCGAGCGTCACGCGGCGGTTCATCTCGACGTTCATGCTCTGCTTGAAGAAGGCAAAGCGGCCACGGCCCTCTTCCTTGGCCTGGTACATCGCCGTGTCGGCCTTCTTCAGCAGGTCGGCCGCGTCGCGACCGTCGTCGGGAAAGATGGAGATGCCGACGCTGGCGCCCGCATAGACGTTGTGCCCTTCGACCTCGAACGGCTTGGCCAGCTCCTTGACCAGCTTGCGCCCCACGGTCGCTGCATCTGCCGGCGCGCCGATATCGCGCAGCAACACGACGAATTCGTCGCCGCCGTGGCGCCCGACCTGATCGGCTTCGCGCACGCTGTCGCGGATGCGTTCCGCGGTTCGCTTCAGCAGCGTGTCGCCTGCCGCATGGCCGAGCGTGTCGTTGGTTTCCTTGAACCGGTCGAGGTCGATGAACAGCACGCCGATCCGCTTCTTCCTCTCACCGGCCTCCGTCAATTCGTGGTCGAGAATGCTCAGCAGCCGATGCCGATTCGGCAGTCCGGTCAGCCCGTCCAGGTGCGCAAGCTCGTGCAGGCGCCGGTCGCGCTCGGCCGTCGCCAGCGAGACCGCCAGGCGGTCGGCGATGTCGCGGATCAGCGCCCGCTTATGATGCGGAAGCTCGCGCGGCTCGCGCTGGCCCAGCACGATCAGCCCCCAGATGCGCTGGTTGCGTGCGATCGGCTGCACGAAGTACTGCATTCCGTCGCCCGGCTTGATCGCCTGCAGGTAGCCGTTGGGCAGCGGCGGCTTGTCGGTCCACGTGCCGCAGGTCGCGCGATCGGCGAATATCTTCGGATCGGGATTCCACGCGATCTCGCGCGCGGGTGCGAGTTCGTTGTCGTCCCCGCAGACGTAGATGCGCAGCTGCGACGGGCTGCCCGCTTCCGTCACCCCCAGGCTGACGTACTCGGCGCTGGTGATCTGCTTCAGCGTGTCGATCGCCAGCTTGACGATCTTGCCGGTGTCGGGTGAGGTGAGAATCGTCTTGTCGATCTCGGAAAAGGTGTGCAGGGCATGGAAATGCACGCCTAGGCGCTCGGCCATCGCGTTGAATGCCGATGCCACGCGTCCGAATTCGTCGCGCGATCTGACCTTGATGCGGAACGAAAAATTGCGCTCGGCGATGCTGCGCGCCCCTGCGAGCAGGTGATCCAGGGGCACCAAAATGCTGCGCAGCTGGCGCAGGCTGAGCAGCAGCGCGATCAGAACGGCCAGCGCGCCGGCGAGGATGCCGAGCAGGCGGACGGACACCGAAGTCTGCTGGGCGAGCAGTTCGGA
>JBAIYN010000616.1:0-8892 GCA_037915775.1 Burkholderiales bacterium
GGTGACGACGCTCAGGAACCTGAAGCCGGGCGACCGGGTGAACCTCGAGGTCGACCTGATCGCGCGCTACGTCGAGCGGATGCTTCAAGCCACTTCAATGCCTGCCAATCTGAGCGAGAAATCCTAAAAAACAGATACATATGAACAAATTGAGATCTTCAAGCTCGCTCAACGCTGCACATCGCATTTCGCCCTAGCTGACGGTATCGGTGACTGTATCGGAGCAAACATAAACGCCGATACCGTCATGGGAGGGTGTGATGCCCAGTGATACCGAGGTCACGACCGCGGAACCGAAGGTCAAGGGCAATCCTAGAAACATTGGCGACAGTGGCGGCCGATACCTGTACCTGACCGCCAAGGACGAGAAGAGCTGGCGCTACGACTACCGGCTCGCCGGCAAGCGCGAGACCCCAGTCATTGGGCGCTATCCGGACTTTGGTCTGTAACGCGCACGGGAATTGCATCAGGACGCGCGCAACGCAGTCGCAGAAGGAAGAAGTCCCGCCGCGAAGAAGCAGGACGACAAGATCGCGGGCCGGTTGGTAGCCGCAAATTCTCTGCGTGCGGTTGCGGAGGCATGGTTCGCCGAGAAGGCGCCGAAGCGCTCGCAGTTTTGGCGCGACAACGTCGAGCGCTGGCTCAATCGGGACGCTTGCCCCGCCATCGGCGACAAGCCAGGACGGCGAATCACCGAAGAAGATGCGTGCGCCCTCATGCGCGGAGCGGCAGGAAGTACGCGAGATCACGGACAAGACCGGCCGCAAATGGAAGACGAGCGCACCGAAAACAGCGCATCACACTCGCTTGGCCTTGGCGCAGGTGTTTGACTACGCGAGGCGGCGCAAATTGATGACCGGCAACCCTGCGCGCGCGGTGTGCGAAGAGATCGAACTTCCCGAGGCAAGGCACCACCGACCTTTGATGCCAGCGGAGATTCCGGCATTCCTGGCGGCCGTTGACCGGTATCCAGGCCGCGTCGGAACCCGGTTGGCGATCAAGCTGCTACTTTTGTTTCCCGCGCATGATGGAACTGTGCGCGGCGAAGTGGTCGGAAGTCGCGCTCGATGATCCTGCGGGACCAACTTGGCGCATTCGCGGCAGGCGGATGAAGAAGGATCGGCCGCACGCCGTACCGCTGTCGCGGCAGGCCGTTGAGTGCTTCAAGGAACTGCAAACACTGTCTGCTGGCGGCGAGTACGTCTTCCCTGCGCTGGGCCGAATCGATCGTCATCTAAGTGGCAGCGCACTGAACGCGGCATTCGAGCGCATCGGCTACGCTGGCCGCGTCACGCCGCACAGGCTGCGCACGACAGCCTCGACACTGCTAAATGAGCAGGGCATCGACCGCGACGCCATCGAGCTGCAATTAGCCCAGCTCGAGAGAGACGAAGTACGCGGCGCATATAAACATGCCGACAAGCTGCCAGAGCGGCGCCGCATGCTGCAGGCATGGGCCGATTTTCTCGACGCGCTGTGCGCCGGCGCGAACTTGGTTCCGATGCGGCGCATAGCTTGACGCGGCGAAAGACCATGGGCCGCACCTGCCAGCGGAGCTGCGTCGCTCGATTCGCCGCACTGAAGTCCAGGGTGATGTTCCTCCGAGTGGGGTAAGTCCACAGGTCTCGAAGGTTGAGCACTTTGGGTGCTCAGGTGATCACAGCGGACAGATTTGAAGTTGACCATCAGCGCGGTGAGCCGATTCGCTGAAGTCTGTCTTTCCACCGCTTATGCGGGACGATTAACGAGGGCGCGCTTCAAATTCAACACCTTCCAGGGGCTTCCCTCGGCAAAGTCGAGGGATACTCACTGTGACGGTCCTTACGAGCCTGGTGCATTCAGTCGAACGAGATTGAATACACGAAATCAAGCGCGTTTTCCGTGCCGATGCCGCCAACCAGAGATAGCCGGTTCGACAACTGGTAAGCCACGTGCGCAACGCGACTCGTACCGGACACGGCCTGCTCGTAGCTGAACGACAGCTTGTCACTCAAACGCTTGCTCAGGGTAACAACCTCGCCGGCCACCGTGGTGGTCGAAGATGCGTCGCTGCGCAGCGAACCGGCCACGCCACGATTGGGCAGGAGCGAGGTCGTGCTCGCCTGGCCGCTGCGGACGGACACGTCGTCGATGCCCAGCGAGCGCACCACTCGATTCGAGTAGCCACCCGTGCCGAGCAGGGCCGCGGCGGCCTGTGCCAAGGCGAGGTTGTCGGTGCGGCCCTGATCGGGCGCGCGTCCGAGCACGAGCCACGAAAGCGCCTCCGCATCTGCCATCGGCGGATCACTGTACAAGCGGACCAGCGGATCCGCGGCGGTTCGCGTGATGGTCACGCCGACCTCGACCGGTAGTCCTGTTCGAAGCGCGAGCACGTCTAGTCCGGGATTTGCCGGCGCCCCTTGGAAATTGAGCCGTCCACGCGCGATCTTCAGTTTCTGTCCGAAGCCTTCATAAGTGCCGTCGACGGCGCTGATCGATCCCACGGCGGTGGCCGAATCGCGCCCGGCGCTGCGCAGGCGAATCACGCCATCGACGCGCGTGTCCAGACCGCCACCATGCACGAAGAATGCGGGGCCGAGATCGATTCCGAGATCGAAGCCAGCCATCAATCCCGGCGCGCTGGGTGCCGCGCTTTCCTGCGCGCGTAGAAGAACGACGTCGGACGACCGCGACCGCCGTTGCGAACGGGAAAAGTCCACGTAGCCGCCGACGGCCACCACCGCGCCGTTCACCTGGACGTGCCTGGCTGAAGTCTCGATGTTGGCGCCGCCCGAGACCACCACCCAAACGTCTGGCCGCTGCAGCACCGGAAATTCGTTCGCCGCCACCTGGATGAAACCGGCGAAATCGCGCAGGCGCACCTGCCCGCTGGCGCTGAGCGAACTATCGTTGTTCGCTTGCAGCGCCGACACCGCACGCTTGTCCTCCGGCTGAACAAGTGCACGCCCCGCAAATTGAAATTCGTCGAGAACGACTAGATCTTCCTGCAGGTGAGCGCGCAGGCGACCGTTGTACAGACGTATGCCCTGATCGATCCACGCGATGCGCAGGTCGTCCGCCGTCAGGCTGCCGCTCGCTCTTGGATTGCCCGGAGTGCCTTCGACGCGCAGCGTGCCCGAGACGCTTCCGCCAAGCTGCAGGTCAGAGCGCGTGTTCCCGGAGAGCGCCGCGCTGATGACGTCTAGCGCCGGAAGCCCGAGTGCAGCCGAGATCAGCCAGGGACGATTCTGCGCAAGCCGCCAGCCGACACCCGGCGAGTGTTCCAGCGAGGCTTCCACCTGCGCGCGGATGCCGCCGCGCTTTTCGGTTTCGATACGCGCGATCGCCATGAGCTCGTTCGCCTTGATCGTGGCTTCTGCGCGCAACTCGATCAACCCAAGCGCGGAGTCCGGCTGGGGTCCGGCCATCAAGTCGCCGCCGGTGCGCTCGATCGACATGCTGCCGTCGACCAGCGTTCCCACCCGCAGGTCCCACTGCGCGCGCAGCGTCAGCGGCAACGGCGCACCACTTGCCGCCAATGTCGGTCGGGACGCTGCCTTGGCGACCGGCACGAGCTGCATTGGCCGCAGGTCACTCGCGCGGCCGCTGGTCTGCAAGCCTGCAGTATCCGCTGTGAGGCGGATTTCTTCGAAACTGATGTCGCGTGCGGAAAACCGTGCCGGTCCGAACTCGGTTCGTTCTGCATTGACCAGGAGATCCGCCGGCTGCGCCAGTTGGGCGTTCACCGGCGCGCCAATGGCACTTTCATTCACGCGCCCGCGCCATGCCGCTTGGCGCCAACCGCCTTCGGCCGCAAAGAGCGCAGTGCCGGCGGCCTCGGTTACGACATCGATCCGGATCGCATGCCGCGACAGGCGCCCATCGACGGTGAATACGGCGTTACGAATCGAAATGCCCGGCTGCACGCGCATGGTGTACTTCGCGAGTTGCGTCTGTATCTTCAACTCACCGTCGCTGCCTCCCCCGTATTCGATCTGCGCCTTCACTGAATCCAGCACGTGGTTTCCGTAGCTAAGGCCCTTCGCCTGCACGCTTGCCTGCACCGCCGGCGCGGTCCACGCGCCGCTCGCCGTGGCGTTCAGGTGCAACGCGCCCGAGACATGCGATTTCGGATCGGACGGCAGTAGCTCGGCAAGATCGGGCAATTCAAGCGCGACGACCAAGGCGCGGTCGGGTGTGCCGAGCCCCCCTTTTGCCCGTATCCGTGCCGAGCGCACATCGATACCGACATCCATGTCGACTCGTTGCAGCGCGTCGACGTCGATGCGGCCATGCGCGGAAAGCGGTCGACCCCATGCGTAACTGTCGGCCAGATCGAACCGCACGCGGCCGCTCGGTTGGGTCTGCAATGACCCCGTAACCGAAAACGTGCCGTTCATGCGGGCATCGACATTCTTGAGCAGCAACCCGGGGTCAAAGTTCTGCAGCTCGCCTGCCACCTCGACCCGCTTGTCGCCGCTCAAGCCCACGACGCCGTTCACCGTCACGAAACCAGATCCGAGGGCGAGCCGGGCCGTGCTGATCTTCGCCTCGCGAGCCGTGATCTGCGCATCGATGTTCAGGGTCGCGGAGAGGCGACCGCGGTTCACCAGATCCGCTGCCACGGAGACGGTGTCCGCGGACTGGCGGGCATTCACCGTCCCGTCGATGCGCAGGGCCCGGAATTTGCGGTGCAGCCGCGCGGGGTCGACACCCGTGAGCTGCGTGCGCATCTGCCAGGCAAGGTCGTTGCCGAACTGCAAGGCGAATTCGCCCCGGGCGGTGCCCTGTGTGAGCTCGGCAACCAGGCGGTCGAGCGTCAGCGTCTTCGCATCGGCCACGAGGCGCGCGCGTGCGGCACGTGCCGGAATCCGCTGCGCGTCGATCGTTCCCGGTGCTCGATTGATCAGGTGCACGTCGCCACTGATTTCATTCATCGTCGCGTTCGGGGAAAGCTGCGCCTTGACGGTCAGATCGGCGTGCGGCGCGGTCGGCAACCAGGTCCGCGGATCGATGCCGGCGATGTCCAATTGCAGCGATTTGACGGGCGGTGTATCGAAGCTGCCAATGCGCATCGACAAGGTGCCCGCACTGCCCGCGCCCGAGACGTCGCCGTCGACCGTCATCTCGGCCAATGACCCCTTCGCTTTCAGTCTCAGCAGCACGGCCTGATCCTTCATCTCGGCTCTGATCGCCGCCTCGGCCTGCAGTGCGAACGGGCGCGTACTGCCGAGGTCGAGCGCGAGTTGCGCTCTCTGGCGCCCGTAGGCGAGTTGCCCCTGCTCGACGCGATAGCCCCAAGGACCGGCAGCAACGCGTGCCTGCAGCGACGACAGGACGACTGGCGCCTTGCCCAAGTCCAGCCTCAGCTCGTCGAGGCGCAGTTGGCCCACTGAAAGTTCCAGGGGCAATCCGATCGTGTCGATCGGTGCGGTCGGCCGCGCGCTCGGCGCGATATCAACGCGCAACCGCGCGGCGCGCAGGTATGCGAGGCCGATGCGCGGTGGACGTAACGTCCATTCCTGCAGCAGCGCGCGCACCTCCGTTGCCTCGACACTGCCGCCTTCGAACCTCACGCGCAGCACGGCAATTCCGAACTCGCGCGTCAACGCGCCCGTTGTCCCGACCGCCTCGATCTGCACCGGCGCGTATCGATTGGCCAACGCGATCAGCGCATTCAGGCCGGGCGTCGTTCCGACGAGCCAGCCGACAGCCGCCACCGCAGCGACGAAGACGAATGACGCGATCGCGAGCAGCAGGACGAGCGTCCGGCGCAGCACGCGTTGACCGCGCGACGCTTGCGCGGCCTGGGTTGGCGAACCTGCGGACGGCGTCATGTTCAGAACGCGATCGCGATCGAAAAATGCACACGCACCGCGTGCTCCCGTTCGCCGTAGGCAAGATCGACGGCGATCGGGCCGGCGACCGTGCGGTAGCGCGCACCGACGCCATAGCCTCGCGCCAGGCTCGTCTTGAGGATATCGTCACTGGCATTGCCCGCATCGAAGAAGACGGCAACGCCCCATGGCGGCATCAGCCAGTGCACGTATTCCGCCGAGCCGACGAGCAGCGACTTGCTGCCCGTCGTAGCGGTACCCGTCTTGTTGCCGAGGCTCTGGTATGCGTACCCGCGCACGGTGCCGACGCCGCCGGTACGGAACAGGAATTCGTTCGGCACGATCGTCACGTCGTCGACGATCACGTGTCCGACCTCGGCGCGCAGGATCGCCTGGTCGTGCGGCGACAGAGGCCAGTAGTACACATAGCGGCCATAGACGCGCTGGAACGTCTGGTTCAGCAGATCCGTGAGACCGGTTCGACGGACGCCAAGCGTGCCCGACAGGGTCAGCAGATCGCCGCGGGTCGGGTTTGTCAGGCTGTCGACATCGCGCCGTGTCCACGAATACGTGCCGGCAAAGACGTCGTTGGCGGTGTTGGCGCTCGGGTCGCTCACGACTTCCTTGCGTTCGCGCTGGAAATTCATGGCCAGCGTCGTGTCGTAAGTGGCACGCCCCGAAGTGCGCGTGGAAGTGCGCTGCGCGCCGAGCGCCCAGCGGTACGTCAGCAGACCCTCGACGCTGGTGCGTTCGTACAGGGCCCCGAAGCTGTCCTGCTCGCCCCCCGGGTTGGGCGGCAGGAGGATGTCCGTGTAGGCCACTGCGCGCGTCTTGTCCAGCCCGACGCCCGATTGCAGCGTATACGGATAGCCGAACAGCAGCACCTGCCGGTACAGCGCCTCGCCGCGAAAGCCGACATCCGTCGAATACCCGGCCCCGAGTGAAAGTCGTTTGGTCCTGGCCTCGTTCAGATTGACCACGACTGGCAGCTGATTTCCCGCCGCCTGCGCCGGATCGGCATCGACGACGACCGTTGCAAAATAGGGCGACCGCTGCAGTGCGCTCTGGAACGCGAGCAGCTTCTCCGCATCGAACGGATCGCCGACCTTGAACGGGTTGAAACGCTGCACGAGCGCTGGGTCGAAGCGCACCAGGCCTTTCACCTGCAGTTCGCCGATCGTGTAAGCGGGGCCAGAGTCGATCGTGACCTGCAGCTTCGCGGTCGCGGCGTCCACGTCGATCTCGGCCGAGGAATCGGCGAGACGCGCCGCCGCGTAGTCCCGGCTGCGCACGCGGTTCAGCAGCCGTGTCTTGGCCCCCTGCCAGTCCGCGTCCCGAAACGGTTCGCCGACCTTCAGATCCCACTGAGCACGCAGTTCGCGCTGACGCTCGGGTTGCCCCGCCAGCGCGCCGGAGAACTTGATTTCGATTTCGCTGACCGTGGTCCTCGCACCAAGCGAGATGTCGATCACGTAACGCGCGCCGCTCCCATCGTCCGGCTCGATCTTGAGCGCGGAGGAGAAATACCCTTCCAGCGCAAGCGTCTCGAGCATGTCGGCTCGCAGACGGCGCAACAGACGTTCCTGCTCTTCGGGGTCAACCTGCCGCCCCTTCGGAGTTGCCTTCTGCAGCTCCTGATGCAGAAGGTCTCTGACCGCAGAGGGTACTTGTTCCTGAATCACGATACGTGCCAGCGGCCGCTCGTCGGCGCGTGCGCTTACGGCTGCGCCAACGGCTGCCTGTACAAGCAGCAGGGCAAAGATCAAACGCGGTCGGATCGCGGTTAGCCAAATCGGCATAGGGTCCGATGACGGCACTGGGGCGCCCGGCGCACGAGTGGCGATACAAGTGGCGTCGACAGCCTTCTCGTCGTCACGATCAGCCACCCGATTCCTCCAGCAAGCACCCGCGCTGCCGACGGCGAATCCGGCGCACCATCGCCCACTGGAAACGAATGACGGCACGACTCCTGCTGTCCGAGCCGATCGGCGTTCCAACGCCGTTCCTAACTTGGGGAAACTAGGTCAATCCATGTCCTCCGACAATCGGACCTTGGTGCCATCCGTGCACACGCAGGGCGGCGCACTCCCTTGCGCAGATCGCAGTGACTTCCCCTCGAGGCATGGTCCGGACCTTGGACCAAGGTCCAATAGCCGTTTGCCGACCTGTCTGCAATGCTGGCGGGGCGTCGGTGGGATCCGGCCAATAACGTGCGACCGGCGCAGATTCGGCGATGCGCGAATTCGTCATCGCCGTCGCGATCGCCTGACTTCGACGAGAAACAACATGCAAGCACTGATTCCCCGTACTGTCCTCGCTCTGTGCGCCGCTGCGATCCTTGCTCCCGCCGAAGCGGATGCGCAGGCCGCCGATGAGTGGAAGTTCACGGCGAGCGTCTACGGGTACTTGCCCACCATCAGCAGCAAAGTCACATTTCCGTCTACCGGCGGCGGAAGCTCGGCGAGCATCGATGCCCGGACGATCCTCGAACACCTGAAGTTCACGTTCATGGGTTCTCTAGAGGCCCGCAAGGGACCATGGGGCGGATTCACCGATGTCCTCTACGTGGACATGGGTGCCTCGAAGTCCGGATCGCGCGATCTTTCCATCGGTAATGCGGGGCTGCCGGCGGGGACGAGCGCGAGGGTCGACCTCGACGTCAAGGGTTGGGTCTGGACGCTCGGCGGAACGTACCGCGCCGTATCGCAACCCGCATACGCGCTGGATGTCCTCGGCGGCGCGCGCATGCTCGACATGAAGCAAACGCTACGCTGGAACCTGGCGGGCAACATCGGCTCCGTTCCGGTCATCGACCAGTCGGGAAGCCGTGCGGCAGAACTGCAGAACTGGGACGCTATCGTCGGCGTCAAGGGCAGAGCGGCGTTCGGCGATAGCAACAGGTGGTTCGTGCCGTACTACCTCGACATCGGCACGGGCGAGTCGCGCCTCACCTGGCAGGCGCTGGCCGGCGTGGGCTACTCCTTCGGCTGGGGCGACGTCGTCGGGGCCTGGCGCTATGTCGGGTACGAGATGAAGTCCGGCAAGGCCGTCGAGCGACTGAACTTCAACGGACCGG
>JBAIYN010000017.1:0-2064 GCA_037915775.1 Burkholderiales bacterium
CGCCTCTGCTGCCCAGCCGAGGTGCGTCTCCATGATCTGACCGATGTTCATGCGGTGCGGCACACCCAACGGATTCAGGATGATGTCCACCGGCGTGCCGTCCTCGAGGAACGGCATGTCCTCGATCGGCAGCACGCGGCTGATCACTCCCTTGTTGCCGTGGCGCCCCGCCATCTTGTCGCCCGCGCCAATCTTGCGCTTCTGCGCAATCGACACGCGCACGAGCTGATTCACTCCCGGCGGCAGCTCGTCGTTGCTCTCACGCGAGAAGACCTTGACCTCAACGACCTTACCCTTCTCGCCATGTGGCACGCGTAGCGACGTATCTTTCACCTCGCGCGCCTTTTCGCCGAAGATGGCCCGCAGCAGCTTCTCTTCCGCGGTCAGCTCAGTCTCGCCTTTCGGTGTGATCTTGCCGACCAGAATGTCGCCGGGCCCGACCTCCGCGCCGATGTAGATGATGCCGCGCTCATCCAGATTGCGCAGGCCCTCCTCGCCAACATTCGGAATGTCGCGGGTAATCTCCTCAGGGCCCAGCTTCGTGTCGCGCGCCTCCACCTCATGCTTCTCAATGTGGATGCTAGTGAAGAGGTCTTCGCGCACGATCCGCTCGCTGATGAGGATGGCGTCCTCGAAGTTGCCTCCCTCCCAGCTCATAAACGCTACGAGGATATTCTGGCCCAGCGCGAGCTCGCCATTCTCCGTCGCGGAGCTGTCGGCAAGCGGCTGGCCCACAGTAACCCGATCGCCCTTGTTGACGATGGGCCGCTGGTTGATGCACGTGCCCTGATTCGAGCGCACAAACTTGCGCAGCTTATGGATGTGCTCGACGCCGTCGTCGTCCACGACCACGATCTGCCGCGCCGTCGCGCTGACAACCTCGCCGTCCACCTGTGAAACAACCACGTGCCCGGAGTCAATCGCGACCTGGCGCTCCATGCCTGTTCCAACCACAGGCGACCGTGGGCGCAGGAGCGGTACCGCTTGCCGCTGCATGTTTGCGCCCATCAGCGCGCGGTTCACGTCGTCGTGCTCCAGGAATGGAATCAACGCCGCCGCGACGCTCACCGTCTGCTTGGGAGCCACATCCATGTAGTCCACATGCGTCGAGCTTTCCTGCACAAACTCACCATTGTGACGAGCTAGCACGCGGTCGCTCTTGAAGTGCCCCTCCTCATCCAGCGGCACGTTCGCCTGAGCGATGATATACCGCTCCTCGTCGTCGGCGGTCAGGTAGTCCACCTCGGTCGAAACCCATGGCCGGATCGCGACCTCCTCGCTTTTACGCGCTGCGAGCTTGCCGGCAAGATCCTCGTCTACCACCGTTCCCGCGCTAGCAAGCAGCTTCCCCTTGCTGTCCTGCACGTCGCGCGCGAGGACGCGCCCCACGAGCTGAGGCTCGTTGGCCGGCAACTTGTGGAAGACCTTGCGGTATGGCGTCTCGATGAATCCGTACGGGTTGATCTGGCCGAACGTCGCCATGTTACCGATCAAGCCGATGTTGGGACCTTCAGGCGTCTCGATTGGGCAAATCCGCCCGTAGTGCGACTGGTGCACGTCGCGCACGTCGAACCCGGCGCGCTCGCGCGAGAGGCCGCCGGGACCCAGCGCCGAGAGACGTCGCTTGTTGCCAATCTCCGCGAGCGGGTTCGTCTGGTCCATGAACTGCGAGAGCTGGCTGCCGCCAAAGAACTCCTTCATGGCTGCGACGACAGGGCGGATATTGATCAGTTGATTAGGCGAAGCCTGCGAAGGATCCTGGATGATCGCCATGCGCTCTTTGACAACACGCTCCATGCGCAGCAGACCGACGCGGAACTGCGTCTGAATCAATTCGCCCACACTGCGTACGCGTCGGTTGCCCAGATGGTCGATATCGTCCTTCTTGCCAAACCCCTCGTTCAGCCGCACCATCCGCCGCAGGATCGCAACCACGTCGTCCTGCGTCAGCGTTCGGATCGTCTGCGGGATCGCCAGATCGAGCTTGCGGTTCAGCTTGTAGCGTCCCACGCTGCCCAGGTCGTAGCGGCGGGCATTGAAGAACATGTTCTTCACCAGCGAACG
>JBAIYN010000565.1:0-4651 GCA_037915775.1 Burkholderiales bacterium
GCGGGCGCGGTCGCGAGCTGGGTCGCCGCCGCGACCAGCTACTCGGCGCATGGGCTGGCGATGCTGCCCTTCTTCATCTACTACTCGATGTTCGGCTTCCAGCGTGTCGGCGATGCGATCTGGGCCGCCGCCGATTCGCGTTCGCGCGGCTTCCTGCTCGGCGCCACCGCCGGCCGCACCACGCTCGCCGGCGAAGGACTGCAGCACCAGGACGGCACCAGCCACCTGATCGCCAGCACGATCCCGAACTGCCGCGCGTACGACCCGTGCTTCGCCTACGAACTGGCGGTGATCCTCGACGACGGCATGCGCCGCATGCTGACCGCGCAGGAGGACGCGTTCTATTACCTCACGGTGATGAACGAGAACTACGCACAACCTTCGAAGCCGGACGGCGTGCGCGAAGGCATCCTGCGCGGCATGTACCGCGTGCGTGCCGCGGCAAAGGGCAAAGCGCAGGTCAGGCTGCTCGGCGCCGGCACGATCCTGCGCGAGGTGCTCGCCGCCGCGGAAATGCTGGAGGGCGAATTCGGCGTCAACGCCGAAGTGTATTCGGTCACCAGCTTCACCGAACTGCGCCGCGAAGCGATGGCGGTGGAGCGGCAGCGGCGCCTCGGCCAGCCCACCGAAGCCACATGGGTCGAACGGCAACTGCCGCCCAGCGGCCAGCCGGTGATTGCTGCGAGCGACTACGTCAGCGCGGTGCCGGACCTGATCCGACCCTGGGTGCGCGACCGCATGATCTCGCTCGGCACCGACGGCTTCGGCCGCAGCGATCTGCGCGCGAACCTCCGCCGCTTCTTCGAGGTCGACCGGAATGCGATCGCGCTGGCGGCGCTGTCGGCGATCGATCCGGCGCTGGCGCGGCAGGCGGCGCAGCGTCTGGGCGTCGATGGCGCGAGCGCGCCGCCCTGGACGCGCTGACTCAAACGCGCAGGATGGCGCGCTACGAACCGCGCCCGAGCCGTTCAAATCAGCGATCTGAGGACGGGACGTGACCTGAACGCGGCGAACTTCTCGGAACGGCCACAATCGGTGCGTCACCGGCCCGCTGAAATTCACTCCCGAGCGGTCACTCATTGTTCGAGCGCGGAGCGAGATTCGATCACTTCACTCGCGTGAGCCGACTGCAAGAACAACAAGTCCCGCCGAAGCGGGGCTTGTGGTGACGCGCTGCCGATTACTGGTTGCGCCGACGCGATGCGGCCAAACCCGCGAGGCCGACGCCGAGAAGGGCAAGCGTGCCGGGTTCGGGGACAGTGGACAACTCGGAGAAGTTGACAGTGAATTCGGAGAGACTTGCACCCTGCGGGTCCGGATAGTTCGAAGCGTTGTCGTTCAAGATGATGTTTGCTGCGACATTCAGGGACGATATCGGTGCGAACGCCATTTCGGCGATCGTGCCGGGAACGCAGCTTGGACTGCAGACCAGTTCCCCTTGGGGTACGTTCGTTACGATCCCCACAAAGGCGTTGTTGCTCAGCGACACCCCGACGGTGGCGAAGCCGACGCCCTGAGCCGTTGCGCTGTCCGTCAGCGCGGTGTCTTCAATGAGGCCGCCTCCCGGAAGGACCGCGACGGAAAAATCAATTTCCCCCAGTATGGATTGATCTCGGCCAATACTGAGAGGCGGCGAGAAGGAAAACACAAGGCCCGGATTCAGAGGCGTCGCATCCACGGACACCACGACATTGCTCGCCGCAAAGTCCAGTCTAGTGATGTTACTGAACGTTCCCGCCGTAAGTCCGAAGTCACTGAACACCTTATCGCCGATGGTGCAGGACCCAAGCGCCATGAGGGACTGCAAAGTCTCGCCGGATGGACAAAGTGCAGTTCCAAGCGCAGGCAACGAAAGCGCCCCCAGGATTGCTGCTACGGCCAGCAAGATTGCTCTTCTCATTGTTCCCATCCTCCCGGCAGGCTGATTCGACGCATCAACTCGAATGCGCTCTTGTTGCGTCTGCGCTAATGGTTTTCCCCTAGAAGCAAATTCTGTTCCGTCTATTTATCTCCCTGATTTGAAGGGTGAGCGGAATATTGTGCGCTGCCACATGTAAGCCGCGTCGACACTTCAACGTCATGCCCGGGGCTTGGGGCACGTATGACGCCTCCGACGACACCGCTACCAATGAATTCATAGTTCGGCGGTCACACGAAGGAAGAACCCCTGCCAACTAGATCTCTTTGAAAGGCCGATCTGCGTCAGATCCAAAGACGCCTTGGGATCGATTGCACGCCTCCGCGCGGCCCGAAACCCGACAGGTCGATGCTTCAGAGCGATGTACCTCTGCCGGCGCTCGACCTCAAGAGGTCGGTCGCCGTTCCAGGACGCCGACTATTGCGCTAGCGCAACGCGGATCGCGTCTTGCCGCTAGCGAATGATCCGACATGAGCGGCGTGGCTACGCTTCCCTTGTGTCGTTTGGCTCTGCGCAGCGATAGCAGGAGCAGGTGATGAAGAAGTTCAAGGTGTACATATCCGCACTGTGCCTCCTGATATCGAATGCAGTCTGTGCCCAGGGAATCTCGTACGACGAGACAACCGGGCTTCTCATGATTCCATCGGTCGCGGTCGGCAGCGAAAACTACGTCGACGTCACGCTGCTGAATATCGGACCTGGATACACGTTCTCCCTGAAATCCGCCACGCAGCAGTTGCCGCCCGGGTCGGCGCTTGCGAGCTACGAACCCGAAAGCGGCGTGCTGACGTTGCCGTCCGTGGCCGTGGGCGCGAAGTACTACGACGTTACGATGCAGAACACCGGCGACTACACGTTCGTGCTGAAGACGGCGTCGGTTGCGGCGACCGCGACCGGGCGGCTCGAGGCCGTCGCGCGTCTGAACAGCATCTCCGCGCGAGAGATTGCCAGCGCCGTACAGGCGGCCGGGGGTTCGCTTCCCGGGGTCATACCGGTATATGACGTCACCAACTACCGGGTCTCATACCGCACCCTCGATGCACAGGGTAAACAGATCGTCGCTTCGGCGCTGGTCAGCGCGCCGCTGAAGGCGGCCGGCGCTATGAGCCCGGTGCTGAGCTACCAGCACGGCACGATGTTCCAGGATGCAGAAGTGCCGAGCAACCATGCCGTAGCGTCGGAGCCGGCGGTTGCGTTTGCGTCGCTGGGATTCATCGTGGTCGCGCCGGACTATGTCGGCTACGGCGCCTCGAAAGGCGCACCACATCCGTATCTGCTGTCGGCGCCGTCGGCGTCGGCCGTCATCGATCTGCTGACGGCGGCAAAGACTTGGCGGGCGCAGAACGGCGTATCCGATAACGGACAACTCTTCCTGAGTGGCTACTCGGAAGGCGGCTACGTGACCGTCGCCGCGCATCGCGCGCTGCAGAACGCCGCCAGTTCGCACCTGGCGGGCCTAGTCGCCGCCATTCCCGGCGGAGGTCCTTACAACGTCGTCCTGACACTGGACGCATTGCTGGACCGCGTGCAGAACGAGGTTCCGGTGTTGGGTGCGTTGATCACGCCGGATCTGCTGCGCCTGCTGCCGACGTGGATCCGCAACTGGCTGCGCGATGAACTGCTCAAGCGCCTAGTGCCGGCCGACGCCGACGTCGTGTTCGACACGAGGATCATCGACAACTTCATGCGCGACGATGACGCTGCGATCGACCGCGAGAGCAGTGTGCACGATTGGGCACCGGTCGCGCCGGTACGTCTCTTTCACGGCCGCGACGACCAGACGGTGCCGTATGTAAATGCAACGGTGACGCTCCATGACATGCTGGTGCGCGGCGCGCGCGATGTCACGTTGACCGACTGCCCGGCAGTACCGTCAAGCCACCTCGGATGTGTCCCGCCATACGTCGCCTTTGTGCTCGACCAGATCGCGGCTCGGGTGCGAGATCTCTAGGCGCGTGCGAATCCCCTGCCCTTTGGTTCAGTCCTCCTGGCGCAGGTCGCGGCGAAGGGCCATTTTGTGAATGGGTTTCGCCGGCGCGGTATCGCATTCATCGGCTTCTTCACTGCGCGCCGCGTGGAGGTCGTCGATCGTCTTGCTAGCTACACGAGCGGTGCGCACGTGCATGGCCCGTCCGCCGCGCGAAATGCGCGATTGGGTTCTTGAAGATCTCCGTCTCTTGCGACGACGGCAACGAACGGCCTGTCTTCGGGTAGATCAGTCATTCATCTGCAATTTCTTCATGGGCAGGAACGGGTCGATTCTTCGCAGTTGCACTGACTGCTTCTTGGTAGCCGACTGCTCCAAGGCGGTGCGGCAGCGCCTGCACACGGCCGGCTGCTGGCAGACGATCGATAGCTGCCGTCCTTTGACGATGCTCTCTAGCCAGAATTAATGCACGGCGCACGATTCGATCTTGCGACACCCCGCGTGGAGTTCAATTCACGGAGTAGCAGCGGAAGCCGAATCTGCTGCCGCGGCATCGCTCGGCTCGATTTGAGTTTGTACGTTGACACCATTGCGCAGCGTTTGCAGAACAACGCAACTGCCCTCTGTCGCGGCGAGAAGCATCTGCAACCTTTCCTCGTCGACATCATCCTTGGGCTGAAGCCGCACACGACAGCGCATGCGCTGGAATCCCACGGGAACGCTTCGGTCCACCAACAGGCAGCCACGTACGTCGCATTCCCCCTCGACCCTGACCTCCAGAAACTCCAAGCGGATTCCGAGGTGGT
>JBAIYN010000549.1:0-1762 GCA_037915775.1 Burkholderiales bacterium
CCGGCGCCGAGATGATCGCGCTCGTGAACGCACCATGCAGCACCCGCCCGCCAAGGCGGGACTTGGTCGCGTGGGCGTCATCGACATGGAGCGGATTGAAGTCTCCCAGCAGACCGGCAGCCAGGACAAGGTGGGTTTCGGTCACCGTGACCGACGTGCTGAAGGTGTCGCCCACCTTGGTCTCGTTGAACCACTTGCCCGTGAACATCGGCTTCAATGCGGCTGAAGTTGTCGATCGGTCGAGTATGCCTGACCCGCAAAAGCAGCGCCTCGCGTCCTCCAGGTCGCACGCGGCTCCGCTGCCGGTCCGGAAGAAGAACGTCGAAACGCAATGTGCAGGAGCGACTTCGAACCGACGCAGTCGACCTCGAGCAATTCATACGTCACGTGCAGACTGGTTGCTCGATTGATCAAGTCTGATTCACTTCGGGTTGGCGTTCGGCGCGTCGAATGCTGTATCGGACATTTCCTGACTGCGCATAAACACGTAAGTTGACCGGCCCTGCAGCAGAGCGATGCATCGGACTTACGATGCGTTGTGCGTCGAGCCGCCGTCGGAAAAATTTACAGATCGTGGTCCGGCTTCGTGATCGCGCAGGCATAAGTCGCCGCACGCGCAGTACTTTCTCGCAAGGGCACGAATATTGCTGCCACATTCGCTGGTCCTGAATGAGCTTCGCGCTGTGCGACCTGCAAGACAGATCAGACGCCTGCCTGCTCCGCCCGACATGCGAGCGTTTCCGGCGACTTTCAGCGTGGGCGGGTGATGATCGGCGTTGACCTCCGCTGCCTGCGACGACGCGGCCATCCGATGGAGCGCAGGAACGCGCCAAGATAGCGCCCATTGAACTCTGCCTCGCCGGTCGCGCAGTTTCACGCGGGCACCGGGAGTAATCGAAAGCGTTTCACGACAGCCCATCTTCAGCGGGTTGTTCTTTTTTGCTGCAATCACAGGAGACAATATGAGAAGAATCGATCGCAAGAAGACAACAGGCGTGGCGCTCGCCACGTTCGTGGTTCTGATGGCCGCGAACTCTGTCGCCCGCGCGGACGACGACGAAAGCGAGTCGCGGATCAAGCGCGGATTTCAGATCGTGCCGGCGGGCGTGCAACTCAATCTCGCCGGCAAGAACCGGGCGCTGGTCGGGCTCGGCAGCTACATCGTCAACACGAACGGCTGCAACGACTGCCATACGCATCCGTCGTACCTGCCGAACGGCGACCCGTTCAAGGGGCTGCCGGAGATGATCAACTACCAGCAGTACCTCACCGGAGGACGGCAGTTCGGCCCCTTCACGTCGGCGAATCTGACGCCGGATGCGAATGGCAACCCGGCGGGCCTGACGCTGACGGAATTCATCACCACGCTGCGCACCGGGCACAACCCGCACGATGCGCCGGGAACGATCCTGCAGGTGATGCCGTGGCCGGTGGTCGGCAAGAAGACCGACCACGACCTGACCGCGATCTACGAGTACTTGCGGTCCCTGCCATCGCTGCCCAACAACCCCAACCCCGGGCCGTAGCGAATCCGCGTCGAGCCTGAAGGGCAGCGAGAATCAGCCACGAGACGGCCCCGCTTCGGCGGGGCCTGTTCTTCAGACGTCAGTGCTGCCGCCAATGCTTTTCGAGCCTGATCGCCATGAAGCTCTTTGCGATGCCGTCTGGGACGCATCGCGCGCGCGGGAGACCGTACAAGCCATCGTGCGCGACATCGAGCAGAACCGTGCGGGAAGCGGTCGCTGGCCGGTGCATCCGCTCG
>JBAIYN010000626.1:0-13586 GCA_037915775.1 Burkholderiales bacterium
GGAATTCGCGCGATGCTCTCGCCAGGAGAGTTTCGATGCAGCGCCGGACCTTCCTTTCCACGCTTTCTGCGGCCGCACTGCTGCCCTTGCATTCGGCGGCGCAGGATCGCGCGGCCGTGACGCGCGCGATACCGCAGTCCGGCGAACGCATTCCGGTGATCGGCGTGGGCACCTGGCTCACGTTCGACGTCGGCGACAACGCAGCCGAACGCGCGCAGCGGCGCGCGGTGCTGCAGCGTTTCTTCGCCGCCGGCGGCGGCATGATCGATTCGTCGCCGATGTACGGTCGCGCCGAGCGCCTGCTGGGCGAACTGCTGCCGCAGGTCGACCACCGGAACCGGCTCTTTTCCGCGACCAAGGTGTGGACCGCGTTCGAGCGCGTCGGCCCTGCGCAGATGGCCGAGTCGCTGCGCCTGTGGGGGCTGCCGCGCTTCGACCTGATGCAGATCCACAACCTGCTCGCCTGGCGCGGGCACCTGAACGCGGTGCGCGCCGGCAAGGAAGAAGGCCGCTGGCGCTACATCGGCGTGACGACCTCGCACGGCAACAAGCACGATGAGATGCGCGCCGCGCTGACGTCCGAACCCTGGGACTTCATGCAGATCACCTACAACTTCGCCGACACCTCGGCCGAACCGCTGATGAACCTGGCGGCCGAACGCGGCATTGCGGTGATCATCAATCGCCCGTTCGACGGCGGACTGCTGTTCAATCGCGTCGGCGGCCGTCCGCTGCCACCGTGGGCAGCGGAGATCGGATGTGCGAACTGGGCGCAGTTCTTCCTGAAGTGGGTGGTGTCGCACCCCGCGGTGACCTGCGCGATTCCGGCGACCACCAATCCGGCGCACATGGTCGAGAACATGGGCGCGCGGCTGGCGCCGCTGCCGGACGCGGCGATGCGGCGGCGCATGCAGCAGGCGTTCGAGCACGTCTGAACCGCGCCGCGGCGCGCGCATACAGGGCAAGCGTGGACGTGGACACGTGCACGGTTTCGGGGCCATGATCGCCGCCGGACGAACGCGCGCGCGGCCGGCCCGCCTCGGCCCACTCGGGAGGTCTCATGATCATCAAGACAGCCGTTACCCGCCGGCTCGGCATCCGGCATCCCGTGCTGCTCGCGCCGATGGACCTGGTGGCCGATGCGCGGCTGACGACGGCGGTCAGCGCTGCCGGCGGTTTTGGCATCCTCGGCGGCGGCTACGGCGAAGAGCAATGGCTCGTGCGCGAGCTCGACCTGCTTGCGCAGTCGGGCGCGCGCTTCGGCGTGGGCTTCATCACCTGGAGCATGGCCAGGCAGCCGCGGCTTCTCGATATCGCGCTGGAGCGCAAGCCGGCCGCGATCATGCTTTCGTTCGGCGATCCGGCTCCGTTCGCGGACCGGATCCGACGCGCCGGCGTGCTGCTGATCTGCCAGGTGCAGTCGGTGGCGATCGCGCAGCAGGCGGTCGCCGCCGGCGCCGACGTGCTGGTGGTGCAGGGCACCGAAGGCGGCGGGCATGGCGCGGCGCGCGGCGTGATCTCGCTGGTGCCGGAGGTCATCGATACCGTCGGCAGCGCGGTGCCGGTCGTCGCCGCGGGCGGGATCGCCGATGGCCGCGGCCTGGCGGCGGCGCTGATGCTCGGCGCCTCCGGCGCGCTGATGGGAACCCGCTTCTATGCGACAACCGAAGCGGCCGGCGCCGAGGCAGCGAAGGAGCGCATCCGCGCGGCCAGCGGTGACGACACCGTGCGCAGCATCGTGTTCGACATCTCGCGACGGAACGTGTGGCCCGCGCCGTTCACCGGCCGGTGCCTGCGCAACGCACATCTCGACCGCTGGCTCGGACGCGAGGTGGAACTGATGCGCCACCTCGACGAGGAGGCGGCGAAATACGTCGCCGCGCGCAGCGCCGGCAACTTCGACGTGGCGGCGGTGATCGCCGGCGAGTCCTCCGGGCTGGTGCGGGAAATCCTGTCCGCGCGCGAGGTGATCGAAGACACGGTGCGCGAGGCGGCGACCCTGCTGGCGCAGGGGCGGCAGCACGTCGAGGTTTCCTCGACCTCGTGGAGCGCCGACTGAATCGGGTCAGGCGGCCTTCTTCGCCGCGATCGCGTTGCCGGCGCGAGCGAACGCCTTGCGGTTCAGGATGCCGCTGATCCACTGGCCGATCGCCACCACCTGATCGAGATCGATGCCGGTCTCGATGCCGAGGCCGCGCAGCAGGTACAGCACGTCCTCGGTGGCGACGTTGCCGGTCGCGCCCTTGGCGTACGGGCAGCCGCCGAGACCGGCCACGCTGGTGTCGAAGGTCGAGATCCCCATCTCCAGGCACGCGTAGACGTTGCCGACCGCCTGGCCGTAGGTGTCGTGGAAGTGGCCCGACACATCCTTCAGGTCGTAGTGCTTCAGCGCCGCTTCCATCGCCGCCTGCGTCGCGCGTGGCGTACCCACGCCGATCGTGTCGGCGACGCCGCAGTGCTGCACGCCGATCTGCTTCAACAGCATCGCGACATAGCCGACGGCCTCCGGCTTCACCTCGCCCTGGTACGGGCAGCCGAGCGCGCACGAGATCGCACCGCGGATGCGGATGCCGTGCGCGCGGGCCGCCTCGCACACCGGCGCGAAGCGCTCGATCGACTCCGCGATCGAGCAGTTGATGTTCTTCTGCGAGAACGCCTCGCTCGCCGCGCCGAACACGACGATCTCGTCGGCCCTTGCCGCAAGCGCGCCCTCGAAGCCCTTCATGTTCGGCGTCAGCACCGAGTAGACGACGCCCGGCTTACGCGTGATCTGCGCCATCACCTCGGCCGCGTCGGCCATCTGCGGCACCCACTTGGGCGACACGAAGCTCGTCACTTCGATGTTGCGAAAACCGGCCGCCGTCAGGCGATCGACCAGCTCGACCTTCACCGCGGCCGGGATCATCTGCTTCTCGTTCTGCAGCCCGTCGCGCGGGCCGACGTCGACGATGGAAACGCTTGCGGGCAGGCTGGACATCGGCGGCTCCTTCAAAAGGCGGGCGGCAGCGCCCGCGCCAGGCGGCCGATGTTAAACAAGTGACGACTCGCGTGCCCCTCTGTTAGCGTGCGGCCCGCCAGAACAAGGAGAACGTGGCAATGGCGGCGTACAACGGCACAGCGGGCAACGACATCCTCGACCAGACGACGCTGAACGGCGCCTCGCCCATCTACGGGCTGGGCGGTAACGACACCATCAGCTCGGTCAACGGCCACATGATCGGCGGGCCGGGTAACGACACGCTGATCGCGCTCGGGCCGTGGGGGACGGCCACCTACTGGGACTCGCCGAAGGGCGTGGTGGTCGATCTGCAGGCCGGCACCGCGCAGGACGGCTACGGCGACATCGACACGCTGGTCAACGTGCATGTCGCGCACGGATCGGGCTTCGCCGACCAGTTGTTCGGCACCAGCACGAATGACGTTTTTTATGGCGCCGGCGGCAACGACCTGATCGACGGCCGCGGCGGCGTCGACACCATCCAGTTCATCAACACCACGCCCGAAGGGCAATCGTTTCAATGGGACGTGGTGGCCGGTGGCCTGCGGGTGACGGACACGAATCCCGCCGACGGCAACAGCGGGACGCTGCTGCTGAAAAGCGTTGAGGCGCTCGACTTCGGCAAGACCGGTGGCGTGATCCTCGTCAACCGTTTCCTGCCCTCGGCATGGTCGGTGACGGCGAAGACGACGTTCGACGTGGGTGACGCGAGAATCGCCATCAGCGCGGTCGGCGACTTCAACGGCGACGGGGAAGCGGACCTTGCTCTCTATGGCACGTCGAGCAGAGCCTTCTCGACGACGACGACCGCCACCGCGCCGATCCGCATCATGACGATGGATGCGTCGGGCAAGCTGGTGCCGGCGCCCGATTTCGCTGCGGGCACGATGCCCACCTCGGTGACCGAGTTGATCACGACGCGACTGAACGGTGATCGCTTCGACGACCTGGTGGGAATCGCCTACGGCCAGGACCCGTATGGTCCCGATGGACTGCCTGCGGTCGGCGTCCCCTCGCCTGGCGAGGCGCCGTACCTGCTGCTCGGTGGCGCCAATGCAATGCAACTGGTCCCGCGCGGTGCGATGCCCAGCACGCTGGGCCACGATGGCAACGTCGGCGACATCGACGGCGACGGTAACGTCGATATCTACGTGTCCTCGATCAGTGAGCCGGGGCGCGCGCCCTATTTCCTGATGAACGATGGGCAGGGCGGATTCACCGTCGACCGGTCGCGGCTGCCCGTGAGCGTGGTCAGCGAGCAGGTGCCGCCGCTGGAGACCTTTCCCGATGGCACTTGGAAAACCTGGTACAGCCCCCGCTACACGTCGTGCACGCTAGCGGACGTGAATGGCGACGGCCGCCCAGACCTCGTGCTGATGGGCGCCGACGGCTCGGGGCCTAGCAAGGTCTTTCTCAACGACGGCACCGGGCACTACAGCGACCAGAACGTATGGGTCCTGCCGCCCGGTCCCTACGGCGACGGCGTGACGAACAGGACTTCGCCGACAAGTCCGTTTTACGCTAAGGGCACGGTCAATCTCGACACCGTGGCGCTCGACTTCAACGGCGACGGGCGCCAGGATCTGGTAGTGCTGTCGACGCACAACGACCGAGGGGTCAACCCCGTCATCTACTACCAGGGTACGTCGGTGCAGTTCCTGCAGAACACCGGCAACGGCTTCATCGACGTGACGGCGACCGCGACCGACTTCGATCCGGCGTTGCGCGATGGCGCTGCAAGCTTCGACGACAGACAGTGGCTGCCCCCCAGCTACTACAGCAAGCTGGCCGTGGTCGACGTCGATGCCGATGGCTTCCCGGATCTTCTGTTGCACAGCCGGCAGGACAGCCAGTTCCTGCCTTCGACGCTCATCCTGCACAACGACGGCCACGGCGTCTTCCACCAGATGCCGGTGCCGGTCGGCCTCGATTCCGGTCGCCTGATTCCAATCGACCCGACCCAGGGCCAGTACGCCAGCATCTACCAATACGCGTACGACAGGCCGAACGGCGTCGCGCTGTCCTACGCCGTCGTCAGCACCCTGCAGTTCGATTTCTCGCAGGGGCGCGACTTCTTCACCGGCCAGCCGCTGGCGCAGACCGCCACGCTCGCCTCCGACATTCCCGGCCGCTGGATCCACGGCACCAGCGACGCCAACACCATCACGCTGTCATCCGGCGGCGAGCGGGCGTGGGGCTACGGCGGCAACGACCGCTTCTACGGCATGGCGGGCGATGACATCCTCGACGGTGGCGCGGGACTCGACACCGCGCGCTACGACGCGACGCGCGCCAATGCCGCGCTGACGAAGACCACCACCGGCTGGACGGTGGCCAGCGCGGTGGACGGCACCGATACGCTGACCGGCATCGAGCGGCTGAACTTCGCCGATACGAGCGTGGCGCTCGACCTCGACGGCAACGCCGGCGCGGTGGCCAAGATCCTTGGCGCGGTGTTCGGCAAGCCGTACCTGGCAAACAAGGACTACGTCGGCATCGGGCTGAAGCTGCTCGACAACGGCATGAGTTATCAAAGCCTCGTTGCGCTCGCGGTGCAGACCGACGTGTTCGCGCAGCTCGCGGGCTCGCGCTCGAACGTCGATTTCGTCAACTTCGTTTACAAGAACGTCGTCGGCAGCCTGCCGGGATCGGCGGACCTGAACTACTTTGTCAACCTGCTGACGACCGGCGCGCAGACGCAGGCCTCGCTCGCGTACCTCGCCTGCGAAACGGACCTGAACAGGGTCAACATCGATCTGTTGGGGCTGGCAACGACCGGCATCGAGTACACGCCGTAGCGCCGTCCCCGCGCAGTCGTCGGCAAACTCAGTAGCCGCGCGCCCGATCGACAAGTCCCGGGATCAGACTGGGCGCCGCACCTGCTTCCAGCCGCTGGATTGCCGCGGCGATCTGCAGCGCCGCCGGCTCGCGCGGCGTGGGGCCGGACAGGTGCGGGGTGACGGTGACGCGCGGGTGATGCCAGAACGGATGGTCGTCCGGCAGCGGTTCGGTGCGGAAGACGTCGAGCGTGGCGCTGCCGAGCCGGCCGCTGTCGAGCGCGGCGATCAGGTCGGCGTCGACGATGGTGGCGCCGCGGCCGAGGTTGATCAGGTGCGCGCCGCGCGGAAGCTGCGCGAGCCGCCGTGCGTCGAGCAGGTTCTCGGTGTCGCGCGTCAGCGGCAGCACGTCGACGAGGAAGCTCGATTGCGCGAGAAACTCGCGCAGCCCGTCGGCGCCCGCATAGCAGCGCACGCCCTCGACCGTCTTCGGTGTGCGCGACCAGCCGATCGCCGGATAACCGAACACGGTGACCGCGCGCGCGATCTGCGCGCCGATCGCGCCGAGGCCCATCACGCCGACCGTGGGCGGGGTGCCGCGCGGTCGGTCGACGTTCCAGTCGCGCACCGCGTGCGGTCCGCCGAATCGGTCCAGCCCGCGCGTGATGCGTGCCAGAAAGAAGCAGACGTACTCCGCCATCTTCGGCGCCATGCCCGCGTCGATCAGGCGGAACAGCGGCACGTCCGGCGGCAATGAGGGATTGGCGAGCAGACCCTCGACGCCGGCGCCGACGTTGAACACCGCGCGCAGGTTCTTCTCGACGGTGAACAGCTCCGGCGGCGGCAGCCAGACGATCGCATAGCGCGCGCCGCGCGCGCGGCCATCGAACAGCATCACGTCCGCGTCCAGTCCTGCCTGCGCGAAGGCTCCGCGCAGCGCTTCGAGCCAGGCATCCGCGCTCATGCTGCCGAGTGCGACGGCGATCTTCATCGGCGTGCTCATTCGGCCGGCGTGAACGCGACCAGCGCCGCGCCCTCGTTCACCTGATCGCCGATGCCGTACAGGATGTCGTCGACCACCCCGTCGCCCGGCGCGACGATGCTGTGTTCCATCTTCATCGCCTCCATCACCAGCAGCGTGGCGCCCTTGGCCACGCGCGCGCCCTTGGCGACGTTGATCGCGATCACCTTGCCCGGCATCGGTGCGGCAAGTCCGGTGTCGCCGCCGTCGTGCTCGCCTGCGTGCGCGACCACGTCGACCACGGTCAGCAGACGATGGCGTCCGGCGGAGAACACATGCAGTTCGTCGCGGTGGCGCACGACGTCGGCGGCGAGCGTGCGCCCGGCGAAGCGCAGCGTGAGCCGGCTGCCGCTCGCCGCGGTGACCGCGAGCGTCGCGTCGACCTCCGCGTGGCGGAAATGCCAGCCGTCGCGGCCATATTCGAGCTCGACGTCGTGCACGCCGCGCTCGGACTTCAGCGTGATCGTGCGCGTGTAGGTGGTGTTCAGCCGCCATCCGGTCCGGCTCGACCAGGGATCGTGGTTGGTGCCCGCGCTCTCGTCGACCAGCACGCGCGCGCAGGCCAGCGCGAGCATCTCCTCGGGAACGCGGTCCTCCGGCGCGAACAGCCGCTCGCGTTCGCGCTCGATCAGCCCGGTGTCGAGCTGTCCGAGCGCGAAGCTGTGGTTGTTCGCCAGCCGGGTGAGGAAGTCGACGTTGTTCGCCAGTCCGACGATGTGGAAATCCGCCAGCGCGGCGCGCAGCCGCGCCAGCGCCTGGTCGCGGTCGTGCCCCCAGACGATCAGCTTGGCGATCATCGGGTCGTAGTGCGGCGTGATCGTGTCTCCGGCGCGCACGCCGGAGTCGATCCGCACCGGCGCCGGATCGTGGAACGAATTGTTGTCCGCGTTGCGCTGGAACTGCACCGCGTCGGGCTGCGCCAGATACGCGAGCCTGCCGATGGTCGGCAGGAAGCCGCGGTCCGGGTTCTCCGCGTACACGCGCGCCTCGATCGCGTGGCCGTTGATCTCGAGTTCGTCCTGCGTCACCGGCAGGCGCTCGCCCGCGGCGACGCGCAGTTGCCATTCGACCAGGTCGTGCCCGGCGATCATCTCGGTCACCGGATGCTCGACCTGCAGCCGCGTGTTCATCTCCATGAAGTAGAACGTGCCGTCGGGCGACGCGATGAACTCGACCGTGCCCGCCCCGATGTAGCCGACCGCCTTCGCGGCGGCGACCGCCGCCTCGCCCATCGCGGTGCGGCGCGCCGGCGTCATGCCGGGCGCGGGGGCCTCCTCGATCACCTTCTGGTGCCGCCGCTGCACCGAGCAGTCGCGCTCGAACAGGTACACGCAGTTGCCGTGCGCATCCGCGAACACCTGGATCTCGATATGGCGCGGCTTCTGCAGGTATTTCTCGACCAGCACGCGGTCGTCGCCGAACGACGAGGCCGCCTCGCGCTGGCACGATTCGAGCGCGGCGGCGAAGTCCGCGCTCGCGTTGACGATGCGCATGCCCTTGCCGCCGCCGCCCGCGCTCGCCTTGATCAGCACCGGATAGCCGATGCGGTCGGCGTGCGCGCCCAGCGTGGCTGGGGCCTGGTCCGCGCCGTGATAGCCGGGCACCAGCGGCACGGAGGCCGCCTCCATCAGCGATTTCGCTTCCGACTTGCTTCCCATCGCGCGGATCGCGCTCGCGGGCGGGCCGATGAACGCGATGCCTGCACCGGCGCAGGCCTGCGCGAACTCCTCGTTCTCGGACAGGAAGCCGTAGCCCGGGTGAATCGCCTGCGCGCCGGTTGCCCGCGCCGCCTCGATGATCAGGTCGCCGCGCAGGTAGCTGTCGCGCGCCGGCGGCGGGCCGAGGCGGATCGCCTCGTCGCAGAAGGCGACATGCCGTGCGCCGGCGTCGGCATCCGAATACACGGCCACCGTCTGCACGCCGAGTTGGCGCGCCGTGGCCGCCACGCGGCACGCAATCTCACCTCGGTTCGCGATCAGTATCTTGCGGAACATGGGTTCTTCAGGTTGAGTTCACCGCGCCGAACACGCGCCGGAACACGCCGACGACGAAGCGGAAGACCTTCGGCAGCAGCCAGACGGCGAGCAGCGTGAGCGCGGCGACGACCGCAGCCGCGACGAACGGGTGCGCGAGCGCCAGCCACAGCAGGCCGCCGACCGCGAGATCTTCGGCGGTCGACATGGCGATGTTCGAAAAGGGCTCCGGCGATGTGTTCACCGCCGCGCGCGTTCCGGCCTTGGTGAAATGGCTGGTGGCGGCGAGCGAGCCGCCGAGCAGCGCCGCGACCGTCGCCCAGGCGGTGCTGTCGCCGCCGAACACGGCCGCCGCGAGCGCCGCGCCGGCCGGGATGCGGATGAAGGTATGCACCGCGTCCCACAGCGAATCGACCGCGGGGATCTTGTCGGCGAGAAACTCGGCCGCGACCATGAATCCCGACGCCGCCAGCACGATCGGATGCGCGAGGATCTGCAGGCCGGGCGGCACCGGCGCGAGGTCGAAGTAGCCGACCAGTCCGACGATGAACAGCACCGCGTACAGGCGGATGCCGCTGGCAAAGCCGAGCACTCCTGCCAGCGCGATCAGTTGGGCGACGTCGAGCTTGTCCATCTCTCATCTCTCTGCGCCAGCGCGCCGGCGACGTCGATCCGCGTGGCGCGGATCAGAGGCAGCCAGCCCTCGTGCGCGCTGAACTGCGCAGCGGCCCGCAGCGGGAAGTCCGCGCGCAGTTTATCCGGCGCGTGGCTGCGCCGCGCGGCGAAGTCGACCGTGAGCCGCGTGCCGCGCGGCGCGGCGTACAGCGCGGCCGTCATCGCCGCGAAAGCGCGCTGGTTCCCCGCGGCGAGCGCGAGCACGGTCCACGCGTGTCCCTCTTCAGCCGCTGGCAGCGCCGCGCTGCGCCGCATGCCGCGCAGCGCGAATTCGTATGTCCGCGCATGCGGCGTATCCGATGCATGCGCCAGTTCGACCCGCACGCTGATCCCGGACAGCCGCACATCGCGCTGCAGGCAAAGCGCCAGCCGCAGCGCGTCCGGATCGACGGCGTCGGGTCCGCGGCGCCACAGCCGCAGCAGGCGCCAGAATCCGCGCAGCGCAAGCGAAGCGCCGGGTCGCAGCAGGCAGGTGCCGAGCGCGGCCAGCACGAAGCCGTCGCCATCCGCATGCCACGCCTGCCAGCCGGCGCTGCCGAACGTGCGCGTCAGTCGCAGCCGTTCGGCCATGTCAGCCAAGCGGTGGCGGAGCGCGCGCTACATTTCCTCATCGTCGCCTTCGGCGGCGGCGCGCTCCGCCTCGTATTCGGTCACCCAGCGCGGCTTGCGCTTGTCGAGAAAGCTCCTGACTCCTTCGCGCCCGTCGTCCGACGCGCGGATCTGCGCGATGCGTTCGGCGGTGTCGGCCACCAGCGCGTCGTCGATCGCGCGGCCGGCGATCTCGCGCACCAGCCGCTTGGCTTCGCGGACCGCGTGGTCGCTCGCCTGCATCAGCGCGGCGAGCGTCTCGTTCAGGGCGGCGTCCAGGTTCTCCGCGGGCGCGATGCGATGCACGAGTCCGATGCGCAGCGCTTCGGCGGCATCGAACTTCTCCGCAGTGAGGAAATAGCGGCGCGCCGCCTGCGCACCCATCGCCTGGATCACGTACGGGCTGATGGTGGCGGGAATCAGCCCGAGCCGGGTTTCGCTGAGGCAGAAATTCGCGCCGGTCGCCGCGAAGGCGATGTCGCAGGCGGCGACGAGCCCGATCCCGCCCGCGTAGGCATCGCCATGGACGCGCGCCAGCACGGGCTTCGGGCACAGATAGATCGTGCGCAGCATCTCGGCCAGCGCGCGCGCGTCGGCGCGGTTCTCCTCGAGCGAATAAGTGCTCATGCGGCGCATCCAGTCCAGGTCCGCGCCGGCGCAGAACGCCGGCCCCCGGCCGGCGAGCACGATCGCGCGCACGTCCGCATCGGCGCCGAGCTTCTCGAACGTCGCGCGCAGGTTGGCGATCATCGTCTCGTTGAACGCGTTGCGCACCTTTTCGCGCGCCATCCACACGACCGCGACGCGATGCGCGATCGACACTTCCAGCATCTCGGTGTTCATCTGAGGATCCTCGCAAGGAACTGGTCCATCTCGTGCTGCGCCTCGACGCGCGCCGCGTCGTTGCCGCCGGCGTGCACGCCGCTGCCGGCGACGCCGTTCGGCACGTCGGCGTGGTAGCGCAGCGGCCGGCGGCTGTCGAAATCGTGATAACTGTCCGCGTAGACCTTGACCGTGACATCCGCCTGCGGCTGCGCGGCGCGGATGCGATCGGCGAGCTGCAGGCAGCGGTCGGCCGGCGTCCAGTCGTCCTTCTCGCCGAGCAGCATCAGCAGCGGCTCGTGAAAGGCGACTGGCTGCTTCAGCAGCGCGCCGCAGCCGGGATAGAAGACGACCACGCCGGCCACCGGGGGCGCCGAATCGGGCAGCGCCGCGTCCGCGGCGGCCAGCGCGGCGCTGCCTCCGTTCGACCAGCCGAGCAGCGCGATGCGCGTGCGGTCGACGTCCGCGCGCGCCGCCAGCCACTGCACGGCTGCGCCGACATCGCCGCGGCGCGTGTCGACCTTGATCGTGCGCGCGCTGTTGCGCTCGCGGCAGATCGGCCCCGAGCCGCGCGACCCGAAGCTGTCCGGCAGCAGCACGTGGTACCCGGCGCGGTGCAGCCGGTCGACGTACTCCCGATAGCGGGTCTTCAGCGTCCTGCCGTCGCGCCCGTAGAGGCCGCCGCAGCCGTGCAGCGCGATGACTGCCGGCCGCGGCCCGCTGGCTTCGATGGGGAACCAGTGTGCGTCGATGCGCACGCCGTCGGCGCGCGCGAAGCTGACCGGCTCGGCGCGCGCGGCGGACGCGGCCACCACGAGCAGGGCCACCAGTGCCAGGCAGGCGCGGCGATCGCGCATCGGCCTCAGCGCGGCCTGGCCTGCAGCCGCGCGACGCGGTCGGCCAGCGCGGCTTCGAGGTCGCCCGGCGGCGAATTCAGCGACCAGCCGAGATCGTTCAGCAAGCCGTCCGCCAGCCCGTAGACCCAGCCGTGGACCGTCAGCGGCCGACCGCTGCGCCACGTATGGCGCACGACGTTCGTGCGGCAAAGATTGCGCACCTGCTCGATCACGTTCAGCTCACACAGCAGGTCCTCGTGGTGCTGCGGCGCCACCGCGCGGAACGCGCCCGCGTGCCGCCGCTGCACGTCCTCGATGTGGCGCAGCCAGTGGTCGGCCACGCCCTGCAGCCCGCCGGCCAGCGCGCAGCGGATGCCGCTGCACTGGTAGTGCCCGACGACGATCACGTGCTCGACGTGCAGCAGCTCGATCGCGAACTGCAGCACCGACATGCAGTTGAAGTCCGTGTGCGCGACCACGTTGGCGATGTTGCGGTGGACGAACAGTTCGCCCGGGTCGAGCCCGACGATCTCGTTGGCGGGCACGCGGCTGTCCGCGCAGCCGATCCACAGGTACTTCGGCGACTGCTGGCGTGCCAGGCGCGCGAAGAATTCCGGATCATCGGCGCGACGGTGCGCGGCCCAGGCTCGATTCCGTGCAAACAGGTCGGAGAGTTCGTCGGTTGGCATCGTCATCACCCGGCAAAGCGTTTGGCAACTTCTTCCAGCATCACTTCGGTCGCACCACCGCCGATCGCCAGCACGCGCGCGTCGCGCACCAGGCGCTCGATCGGCGACTCGCGCATGTACCCCATGCCGCCGTGGAACTGCTGGCAGTCGTACATCACGTCGTTGGCAAGCTCGCCGGTCAGCGCCTTCAGCATCGACACCTCGCGCACCGCGTCGCGCCGCTGGTCGACCAGCCACGCGCAGTGATACAGCAGCTGGCGCGCGGCGGCCACGCGTGCGGCCAGCATCGACAGCCGCTGCCGCACCGTCTGCTGCTGCCACAGCGGCGCGCCGAACGCGCTGCGCTCGTTCACGTAGCGGTAGGTGAGATCGAGCGCGGTCAGGCAGTGGCCGATCGCCATCGCGCCCAGGGCGATGCGCTCGGTCTGGAAGTTCTTCATGATCGCGTAGAAGCCGGCGTTCTCCTCGCCGAGAAGATTTCCCGCCGGCACGCGGCAGTTTTCGAACACCAGCTCGGCGGTGTCCGACGCGAGCCAGCCCTGCTTGGTCAGCGCGCGGCCGACGCGGAATCCCGGCGTGCCCTTCTCGACCGCGAAGATCGAGATGCCGCGCGATCCCTTCGCGACCGGATCGGTGCGCGCGGCGACGAACACCAGGCCCGCGTGCACGCCGTTGGTGATGAAGATCTTGGCTCCGTCCAGGACGTAGTGATCGCCGTCGCGCACCGCACGCGTGCGGATCGCCGCCACGTCCGATCCGGCGTCCGGTTCGCTCACCGCGACCGCGGTGATCAGTTCGCCGCGCGTGATCCGCGGCAGCCAGCGCGCCTTCTGCGCTTCGGTGCCCGCGTGCACGAGGTGCGGACTCGCCATGTCGGTGTGCACGAGCACGGTGACCACGAACCCGCCGCTGGTCGAACGCGACAGCGCCTCCTGGAACACCGCATTGGTGACCGCATCGGCGCCGGCGCCGCCGTACTCCGGCGGATACATCAGCCCGAGCCAGCCGAGCGCGCCCATCTTGCGCAGCACCTCGCGCGGCACGAACCCGGCCTCGTCCCACGCCAGCGCGTTCGGTTCGACTTCGTTGGCGACGAAGCGCTCGACCTGGCGCTGCAGGTCGGCGTGTTCGGGGCGCAGATGGATCGAATCCGTCATTGCTTCGGCGTCAATGCCGCCACACCTTCAGTCCGTGCAGGGACTCGAGC
>JBAIYN010000094.1:0-2291 GCA_037915775.1 Burkholderiales bacterium
GGTGGCATCGTCAGCATCGGTCGCGGACTCATGCGGCGCTTCCAAGATAGGCGTTCTGCACCGCCTCGTTGGCGGCAATCTCCTCCGGCGTGCCTTCGGCGAGCAGGCTGCCCTGGTCGAGGACGGCGATTCGATCGGCAAGATTGAAGATCACGCGCATGTCGTGCTCGATCAGCACGATCGTCAGGTTGCGATCCCGGTGCAGGCGGCGGACCAGTTGCGCGATCTCGTACGTTTCCTGGTCGCCCATTCCCGCCGTCGGCTCGTCGAGCAGCAGCAGGCGCGGGCGCAGCGCGAGCGCCATCGCGATTTCGGCCGCGCGCTGGTCGCCGTGCGAAAGCTCGCCGACCAGCCGCTCCGATTTTGGGGCGAGGCCGGTGAGCTCGAGCGTCTCCTCGACCTTGTGCCGAACGTTCCGCATTTCGGCCTCGCTGATCCATGGGCGCAGCCGGAATCCTTCGGCGACCTCGGTGCTGACGCGCACGTTCTCGAACAGTGTGAGCTCGGGAAAGATCTCGGTGATCTGGAACGTACGCGCGATCCCGAGCGCGACGCGCCGGTGCGCGGGCATCGTCGTGATGTCACGTCCGTCGAACATGATCGATCCCGTGGTCGGCGGGAAGAATCCGCTGATCAGGTTGAAGAACGTCGTCTTGCCGGCGCCATTCGGGCCGATGATTGCGCGCAGCTCGCCCTGCGCAACAGTGAGCGACACATCGCGCACGGCAACCAGGCTGCCGAAGCGCTTGCTCGCCTGCCTGACCTCGAGCACGCTCATGACTCGGCCTTGCGTCGAATGAAGCCGAGCAGCCCGCGCGGGAAGAACAGCACGATCGCGACGAACAGCATGCCGACGAACGACATCCAGTTGACCGTGACGCTCGACACGTAGTCCTGCAGCACGACGAACAGCGCCGCCCCGAGCAGCGGACCCCAGAAGCTGCGCATGCCGCCCATCACCGCCATCATCACGAAATCCCCGGACTGGCTGTAGTGCAGCCCGCGCGGGTCGGCAAAGTTGTTGACGAGCGCGTACAGCGCCCCGGCAAATGCCATGAAGAAGCACGACAGCGAGAAGGCGATCCAGATGTGGCGGTCGACCGGTATTCCGAGGAAGCGCGCGCGCCGTTCGTTTTCCCGGATCGCGATCATCGTCCGGCCGAAGGGCGAACGCAGGATGAAGCCCATCACCCCCACGGCGATCGCCACGCACACCAGCACGAAGTAGTAGAACGCGTTGGAGTTGCCGAGGATGTCGATGGTGGCAAATCCCAGATGCAGCGGCTGGCGCGCGAAACCGCGCAAGCCGTCGTCGCCGCCGGTCAGAGAACTCCACTGGAAGGCGATGTAGTAGAAGACCTGGCCGAACGCGATCGTGACCATCGCGAAGTACACGCCGCGCCTGCGCGCGATCAGCGCGCCGAGCACGGCGCCCGCGATGCCGCCCAGCAGGGTTCCGCACAGCAGCGACAGCGGCGTGCTGGGCGCGAGGAATTTCAGCGCGAGGCCGGCGCCGTAGGCACCGAGCCCGAAGTACGCGGCATGGCCAAAGGATAGGACGCCGGTGAAGCCGAGCAGGAAATTCACCGACATCGCGGCGAGCCCGAGCACCAGAACGCGCGTGCCGAGCGCGGTGTAGCCGCCGAGCGGCACCATCCAGTAAGGCGCCAGCGCCAGAGTGGTCCAGATCGCTGCGAGTGCCAGCAGCCGGTAGGTCTGGGCACGCGAGATCATGTCAGCATCCCTTCTTCGCCTAGCAGACCGCGCGGCCGGATCAGAAGCACCACTGCCATCAGCACGTACATGACCGCTTCGCTCGCGGCCGGCAGAAACACCGCCGTGATCCCGGAGGCGACCCCGATCAGCAGGCCGCCGAGCAAGGTGCCGGTCAGGCTGCCGACGCCGCCGACGATGATGGCGATGAAGCTCGGCATCAGCAGGCCGGTCCCCATCGTCGGCTCCAGCCCGAGCTGTCCGGCGGCCAGCACGCCGCTCAAGCCGGCGAGGAAGATGCCAACGGCGAAATTGAGTGAGCGCAGCGCGCCGACGTTGATGCCGAGCGCGGATACCGTCTCCAGATCGAGAGTGCCGGCGCGAATGCGCATGCCGAGCCGCGTGTATCGAAGCAGCACGAACAGCAGCGTGACCGCGACGGCGACCGCGGCGACCATGAACAGGCGATAGCCGGTGATGAAGAACAGCTCGTTGCTGAGCGGCTGCGCCAGCACGGCGGGGACCGTCACCGGTTTGCCCTGGGCGCCCCAGATATAGCGCGTGCCGTCCTCGATTAC
>JBAIYN010000415.1:0-1999 GCA_037915775.1 Burkholderiales bacterium
CCTGACGGTGGTGCGCGAGGATCGGTGGCATGACTCTGGCGGCGCTTGAGCAGCGCCTTGGATACCGCTTTCAGAACCCGGCCCTGCTGGAGCAGGCGGTAACGCACCGCAGTCACGGAGCCGTTCACAACGAGCGGCTCGAGTTCCTCGGCGACGCGGTGCTCAACTGCACCATCGCACAGTTGCTGTACCAGAAGTACGCGCGCCTGAACGAGGGCGACCTGTCCCGGCTGCGCGCCAACCTCGTCAAGCAGCAGTCGCTGGCCGATATCGCCGAGCGGCTCGGCCTGAGCGACTTCCTGCGGCTGGGCGAGGGCGAAATGAAGAGCGGCGGCTTTCGCCGGCCTTCGATCCTGGCCGACACCATCGAAGCGATCTATGGCGCGGTGCTGGTCGACGGCGGCTTCGAAGCGGCGCGCGACACGATTTCCCGCCTGTTCGAGCCGGTGCTGAAGTCGGTAGATCCGAAGACCCTCGGCAAGGACAGCAAGACCCTGCTGCAGGAATACTTGCAGGGCAAGCGATTGCCGCTGCCTGTCTACAACGTGGTCGAGACGCGCGGCGCCGCGCACAACCAGGAGTTCGAGGTCGAGTGCTCGATCCCGAAGCTGGAGATCAGCGTGCGCGGCACGGGCCGCAGCCGCCGCGCGGCCGAGCAGTCCGCGGCCAAACAGGCACTCGATCAGGCGCACCTGGTCGTGCAGGCGGCGCGGCGCGCCAAGCGGCGTGGCGCCGAAGCGGCTGCGCCGGAACCGGTGCAGTCGTCGCTGCCGCTGGCGGAGCCGGTGGCGGGCGAGGCTGACCAGGCGCCTCCGGCGAAGGTCGCCGCGGAGCAATAGCCATGGTGGATGCGCCCGCGACCGCGCGCGCGCGCACCGGATTCGTCGCGATCGTCGGCCGCCCGAATGTCGGCAAGTCGACACTGCTGAACGCCCTGGTCGGCGAGCGCGTTTCGATCACGTCGCGCAAGCCGCAGACGACGCGACAGCGGATCGTCGGAGTGTTGACCCGCGGCGAACCACCCGCGGTCACGCAATTCGTCTTCGTCGATACCCCGGGGTTCCAGCGGCACCGCAAGTCGCTGCTGACGCGGCGGATGAACGAGGAGATCGCCGCGGCGCTTGCGGATGTCGACGCAGTCGTGCTGGTGATCGAGGCGCGTGGCTGGACGTCCGACGACGAGCACCTGCTGCAGCTGATCCCGTCCGAACGGCGCAACGTGGTGCTGGCGATCAACAAGACCGACGCGCTCGCGGATCACAATGCGCTGCTGCCGCTGCTGGCGGAGTCCGCGCAGCGGTTCCCGTTCGCAGCGCTGGTGCCGGTCAGTGCCGAGCGCGGGCGCCAGCTCGACGAGCTGCTTGGCGAGATCGAACGGCTGCTGCCGGAGGGCGAGCCGCTGTTCGAGGCGGACCAGTTCACCGACCGCAGCGCACGTTTCCTTGCGGCCGAATTCATCCGCGAAAAGGCGTTTCGCCTTCTCGGCGATGAGCTTCCGTACGGCATCGCGGTCACGATCGAGCAGTGGAGCGAGGACGCTGCCCACGCCGACATCTCCGCGTCGCTGTGGGTCGCCCGGGAATCGCACAAGGGCATCGTGATCGGCGAGGGCGGCGCGAAGCTGCGCGAAATCGGCCGGCTCGCGCGCGCCGAGATCGAGCGCATGCTCGCCAAACCGGTGCATCTGCAGACGTGGGTGCGGGTGAAGCGCGGCTGGACCGACGACGCACGCGCGCTCAAGGGGCTCGGCTATGAGTAGCCGTGCACCGGCGCGGCGCAGCTCCGACAGCCGCATCGACCATCAGCCCGGCTACGTTCTGCATGCCTATCCATGGCGCGAAACGAGCCTGGTCGTCGAGGTGTTCACGCGCGACCACGGGCGGGTGGCGCTGGTGGCGCGCGGCGCGAAGCGGCCGACATCGCATTTCCGCGGCGTGCTGACCGAGTTCTGCCCGCTGCTGATCGGCTGGAGCGGGCGCAACGAAGTCAAGACGCTGGT
>JBAIYN010000525.1:0-4194 GCA_037915775.1 Burkholderiales bacterium
TCGCGCGCCACGTCGCGCGCGCACCACCAGGCGTCGCCCTCCGCGTCGGCGGACTCGGTGTCGGCCAGGCGGGCGGCGATCACGTCCGTCAGATCGATGTAGATCTCGTCGATGCCGCGGTCCTCGATCACCGGAGAGATCGCGCGCACGGCTGCCTTGAACAGCCGCGAGAACCGGCGGTACTCGTCGAAGTCGACCGGCAGCAGGACCGCGTCCGGCGCGCGCTGCGCGGCCTTCATCAGGCCCATCGCCGAGTTCACGCCGAATGCGCGCGCCTCGTAGGTCGCGGTGGTGATCACGCCGCGTCCCTTGTAGTCGCGCAGCCGCGCGAAGCGGCGCCGCTTCTCCCCGGTGGCCGGATCCGTTTCCCAGGCCGGCTGGTGGCGCGATCCGCCGCCGATCACCACGGGCAGTCCGCGCAACTCCGGATAACGCAGCAGCTCGACCGACGCATAGAACGCATCCATGTCGAGGTGCGCGATCACGCGGGGGATATCTCGCATGCGAATGCGATCGTTGCAGTGCCGGAATGAGTGGGCAGTGTACGGTGCGAGCAAATCTCAGCGTGGTGTCTCTAGGGCGCAGCGCGCCTCGCGCCATCCACTTGACCGCCCGCAAGATGCCCGGGTCGAGCCGTTGCAGCATGCAGAGGTCGGGTCGAGAAGTCGTGCGAGAGGTTTTCGATGAGGCATGGCGTTCGCACTTCTTGCGTGCTCGCCGCCGGAACGCTGCTCGCAGCGGGCGCGCAATTCATCGCGGCAGGATGCAGCGTCAGCGTCGTGGAGAACGACACCTCGGGGTACTCGCTGCGCATCGACGCGCCGGCCGCGGCGACCACGACCCAGGAATTCATCATCCTCACCGGCTACGGATTTCTTCCGGCCGGTTCGACGTGCCCCGGTGGTTGCGAGGGGCTTCTGCCGCCGCCTGTGTTCGGGAAGCTGGGTCCGCACACGTTCACGTGGTCCAACGAGTCCACGGGCCAGAGCGGGTCGATCGTGCTGACCTGGGTCTGCAACTGCGGTGGCAACGAGCCGACGTGGATGACGAACGTGCCCGTCGCGCAGGGCGTCAATCGCATAACGGTCAGGTTGAGCGACCGCGACCGCACGCAGCAGGCCGCGATCGCCGTTACGCGCGAATGACGCGCGCCGCGGCTACCAGGTGCGGAAACGCCCGGTGTCGACGTGCACGAAGTCCGAGCCCGCGTAGTAGCCGACGCCGCCGCGCGCGAGCGCAATCGCCGCGTCGCGCAGCTTGCGCGTGTCGTGTCCCGCCAGGCGGATGTCGATCGCGCGCCCCTGCATGTGCAGGCTGTGGGTCGCCACGCCGTTGCTGCGCGCGTGCAGCATCGCGTTGGTGTGCGGTGAGCGGAAGCCCGAGATGATCTCGTAGGTGCCGGCGCCGCATGCCAGGTTCAGCGCGTGCAGCGTGTCGAACAGGCCGGCATCGATCTGGTGCACGTCGCCGGTGCGGAAATCGCGCAGCAGCGCATTCAGCGAGTCGAGCGCGCCGGGCACGTAGCTGCCCGCCTCGAAATAGACCACGCTCAAGCGCTCGCCGGTGTGCGTGTGATAGAAGGAAATCGAACGCGGCGCCTCTGCCCACGCGCGCGGCGAGAACGGCAGCGCGAGCGCCAGCGACGCCAGCGCGCGCAGCGCCCGGCGGCGGGTCGGGGCGGCGAGGCGCGGATCGGTAGGTGGTTGCACGTGAACGAGGCGGAGCGAAAGTCGGTGCGACGGCCGCGCATGGTACATCGGCCCGGCGCCGGTCCGGCCTCACGCATTCGGTGGATCGGGGTGGTAGCCGGCGGCGCGCTGCTTGCGGTCGTGCTGCTCCTCATGCTGATGCCGCCGCATGCGTCGGCGGTCGAGCCGTCGGTCGAGGCGCTGCGCGAGCGGATCGAGGCGTTGCGCGCGGGCGGCGACGCCCAGATCGGCGCCGGCTCGATCGCCGCGCGCAACCTGGTTGCTTCGCTGTACGAGCGGCGCGGGTTCGTCCCGCTGTGGTCCGCGCCCGAACGCGCGAGCCGACTGCTTGCGGCACTCGAGGCCAGCCGCACGCACGGGCTCGATCCGCGCGACTACCACGTCGATGCGCTCGGCGCGCTGCGCATGCCGGCGGCGGGCGTCGAGCGCGAGCGCGCGCTGGCGCAGCGCGAGCTGCTGCTGACCGATGCGTTCGTGCGGCTCGCGTATCACCTGTACTTCGGCAAGGCCGATCCGCGCGCGTTGAACGGCGGCTGGAACTTCGCGCGCTCGGTCGAAGGCGTCGATCCCGTGGCGGCGCTGGCGACGCTGATCGAGGCACCCGACCCCGCCGCGGCCCTCGAAGGCGTCGCGCCGCGGCTGCCGTTGTACCGCGACCTGCGCGGCGCGCTGCAACGGCTGCGCGCGATCGAAAGCGCCGGCGGCTGGCGCCCGGTCGCGCCGGGGCCCAAGCTCGAATTAGGCAGCGGCGGCACCCGCGTCGTGCAACTGCGCGAGCGCCTGCGTGCCGGGGGCGATCTCGACGCCGATGCAGCGAGCGAAGATCCGGCCCGCTTCGATGCCGCGCTCGACGCAGCGGTGCGCCGCTTCCAGTCGAGCCACGGCCTCGAGCCCGACGGCGTGGTCGGCAACAAGACGCTCGCCGAACTGAACGTCGGCATCGCTGCGCGCATCGCGCAGGTGCGCGTGAACCTCGAGCGGCTGCGCTGGGTTGCGCGCGAACTGGCGGGCGACTACCTGCTGGTCGATATCGCCGGCTTCAGCGCGCAGCTTTGGCTCGGCGACCGGCTCGCGTGGTCGTCGCGGGTCGTCGTCGGCCGCCCCTATCGCACCACGCCGGAATTCCGCGCGCGGATGAAGTACCTCGTGCTGAACCCCGAATGGAACGTGCCGCCGACGATCCTGCGCGAGGACGTACTGCCCAAGGTGATCAAGGACCCGGGCTACCTGGCGCGGCACGAGATGCGCGTGCTGACCGGCGCCGGCCGGGTCATCGATCCCGCCGCGATCGACTGGGCGCAGTATCAGGGGCGGCCGCGCAGCTTCCCGTACCAGATCGTGCAGGCGCCGGGCCGCGAGAACCCGCTCGGCAGCATCAAGTTCATGTTCCCGAACGATCACACCGTCTACCTGCACGACACGCCGTCGCGTGCGCTGTTCGAGCGCACGGTGCGCGCCTTCAGCTCGGGGTGCATCCGCATCGAGCGGCCGCTCGATCTGGCGCTGCTGCTGCTCGACGATCCGGACCGCTGGTCCGAGCCGCAACTGCGCGAGGCGATCGACACCGGCCGCACGCAGACCGTTGCCGTGCGTCGTACCGTTCCGGTGCTGCTGCTCTACTTCACCGCCAGCGTCGCGCCCGACGGCACGCCGCAGTTCCGACCGGATCTTTATGCGCGCGACGCCGCGATCGTCGGCGCGCTCGCGGCGCCGTTCCGCTTCGCGCCAGTGGATCGGGGCCGGCGTTCCGCCGCGGTCACTTCACCTGCAGCCGGTTCAGATAATCGATCAGCAGCAGGATCCGCGCGCGGACAAACGGCTCGACATTGGCCGGCGAGTAGTTCGGGTCGTTCCTGAAGTACTCCATCGCCATCGCGCTGTAATCCCTGCCCCAGATCGGCATTTCAGCGGTGCCGTGCGCGCGTGGCGTGTTGCGGCCATCGATCGTCATCATCACGCGGTCGACCGGCAGCACGCCGCCGTTCCTTTTCGCCAGCACCGTCAGGTCGGGCATGTTGACCTTCAGGACCTCGCCGAAGGATCCCTCGCCCTTTCCGCTCAAGCCGTGGCAGACGGCGCAGTGGGCGTAGTACTCGGCCTTGCCGTAGTCGGCCACGGTCTGGCCGGCGGCTGCACCGCAGAGCAGTACCGCCGCGGTTCCGGCGAGCACTGCACCAATCGTTGCGCGTTTCATCTCGCCTCCTTCGGCGTCGCGCGCATGGGCCCGAGACAACGCTCGTTGGCAGCCCTCGCGACGCCCTGGGGATTTGCTACTCCGGTCGCGTACGAATGTGGTGCGAAACCGCAATGCGATGTCGACGCGAAGCCGCGCCGGCGACCCGATGTCGTGAGCCGCGCGAGTAGCCCGGCAAGAGCGCCGATAGCGGCTGCGGCGTCAGAGCGTCCTGCGACCCAGCGCGCCGCCGACACGCCGCACCAGCCACTTCGGTGCCATCCGTGCCGCGAGCGTCGTGGCTCGATTCAC
>JBAIYN010000384.1:0-5035 GCA_037915775.1 Burkholderiales bacterium
GTCAGCCGGTGCACGCGCTGCGCGATCCGCTTCAGGCCCTGCGGTCCGTGATAGACCGCGTACATGCTGGCCATCACCGCCAGCAGCACCTGCGCGGTGCAGATGTTCGAGGTCGCCTTTTCGCGCCGGATGTGCTGCTCGCGGGTCTGCAGCGTCAGACGGTAAGCGGGCTGACCCTGCGCATCGACCGAGACGCCGACCAGCCGTCCCGGCATCGAGCGCTTGTACGCGTCGCGGCAGGCGAGAAACGCCGCGTGCGGGCCGCCGAATCCGAACGGCACGCCGAAGCGCTGTGAATTGCCGATCGCGATGTCGGCGCCCCATTCGCCGGGCGGCCTGATCAGCGCGAGCGCGAGCAGGTCGGTGGCCGCCGCCACCAGCGCGCCGCGCGCGTGCGCCGCGCGCACGATGTCGCCGTAGTCGCGCAGCTCGCCGGTCGAGCACGGGTACTGCAGCAGCACGCCGAACGCATCCGTCTTCAGCGCGGCTTCATCGTCGCCGACCGCGACCTCGATGCCGAGCGCCTCGGCGCGCGTGCGCAGCACTGCAATCGTCTGCGGATGGCAGTCCGCCGACACGAAGAACAGGTTCGACCGGCTCTTGCACGAGCGCTTGGCGAGCGTCATCGCCTCGGCCGCGGCGGTGCCTTCGTCGAGCAGCGACGCGTTGGCGATCTCCATGCCGGTCAGATCGCACACCATCGTCTGGAAGTTGATCAGCGCCTCCATCCGCCCCTGCGAGATCTCGGCCTGGTACGGCGTGTACGCGGTGTACCAGGCCGGGTTCTCCAGGATGTTGCGCAGGATGACGTTCGGCGTATGCGTGCCGTAATAGCCCATGCCGATGAAGGTCCTGAACACCTGGTTCTTCTGCGCGATAGCGCGCAGCCTGTCCAGGGCTTCCTCTTCGGTCGTGGCGCCCGGCAGCGCGAGCGGCGTGTTCAGGAGGATCGACTGCGGCACGATCGCGTCGACCAGCGCGTCGAGCGACGGCTGGCCGATCACGGCCAGCATGTGCGCGACCTCCTCGTCACTGGGACCGATGTGGCGCGCGACGAACGCGTCGCGGTGCTCGAGTTGCGCGAGGGTCGCCATCTATTTCGCCGCCTCGATGTTGGCCTGGTATTTCGCGGCGTCGAGCAGCTTGCCGAGGTCGGCTGCGTTGGCGGGCTTCAGCCGGAACAGCCACGCGCCGAACGCATCGCTGTTGATCGCCTCGGGCTTGTCCTTCAATGCCTCGTTTGCCGCGACGACCGTGCCGGCGACCGGCGCGTAGACGTCGGACGCCGCTTTCACCGACTCGACCACCGCGCAGGCTTCGCCGGCCTTCAGCACCCGGCCGACTTCGGGCAGCTCGACGAAGACCAGGTCACCGAGCGCGTCCTGCGCGAAATCCGTGATGCCGATCGTCACCGTGCCGTCGGCTTCGCTCTTCGCCCACTCGTGGGACTCGGTGTATTTGAGATCTGCGGGGACTTTCATGCTCTTCCTTTCGTGATCCGTGATCCGTGATCTGCGATCCGTGGGTCAGTGTGGTTTGTTCGTTGAGAGTTGCTGGTCACTGGTTGTGCCTGATGGTTGCTTGTTCGCTCCTGCTCGCGCAATGCGTTTTGCCCGGATCACGGATCACCGATCACGGATCACGAAATCAGCGCCTTCCCGTTGCGGACGAAGGGATATTTCACAACCTGCGCCGAGACCGGTTTGCCGCGCAGGTCGACCTGGACGGTGTCGCCGACCGCCACGCCGGCCGGCACGCGCGCGAGCGCGATCGAGTAGCCGAGCGTGGGCGAGAACGTGCCGCTGGTGATCTCGCCATCCCCATGCGCGGTCATCACCTTCTGGTGCGCGCGCAGCACGCCGCGGTCGACCATCTTCAGGCCGACGAGCAGGCGCAGCCCGCCGCGCGCCTGCTGGCTCTCGAGCGCGGCGCGGCCGATGAAATCGCGCGGCTCCTTCATGTCGACCGTCCACGCCAGACCCGCTTCGAGCGGCGAAACCGATTCATCCATGTCCTGGCCGTACAGGTTCATGCCGGCCTCGAGCCGCAGCGTGTCGCGCGCGCCCAGTCCGCATTCGGCAACGCCGGCCCCCTTGAGGCGCCGCCAGAACGCGGGCGCCTCGGCCGCCGGCAGCACGATTTCGCAGCCGTCCTCGCCGGTGTAACCGGTGCGCGCGATGAACCATTCGCCGTGGAAGGCAGCGCTGAAGACCTTCAGCCCCGCGACCACTGCCGCCGCCTCCGGCAGCAGCTGGCCGAGGATCGCGCGCGCCTGCGGGCCCTGCACCGCAATCATCGCCAGGTCGGGGCGCGGTTGAATCCGGACACCGAACTTCGCGCGCGCGGCGACCTGCTGCATCCACGCGATGTCCTTGTCGGCGGTGCCCGCGTTGACCACCACGCGGTAGCGGTCGGTGTGAATCCAGTACACGATCAGGTCGTCGATCACGCCGCCGTCATCGCGCAGCATGCAGGTGTACAGCGCCTTGCCCGGGGCGAGCTTGCCGACGTCGTTGGCGACCAGCAGACGCAGGAAGTCGCGCGAGGCAGCGCCATCGACGTCGACCACCCGCATGTGCGATACGTCGAACATCCCGGCGTGGCGCCGCACCGCGTGGTGCTCCTCGATCTGGGAGCCGTAGTTGACCGGCATGTCCCAGCCTCCGAAGTCGACCATCTTCGCGCCCGAGGCGACGTGAGTCTCGAAAAGGGGCGTGCGTTTCAGCGGCATCCGGAGTCTCCAAAAAGCAAGGGGCGCGCGCCGAGATTCGACGTGCGCCCCTCTGTCCTTTTGCCTGAGAGTTTGGAACCGGGTCGGTCCCTGCCCCTTCGGCGCCGGCCGCGCACGGCCGGTCTCTCCAGAGTCGCCCGCGCGAGGCGGTTCTTTGACCTGAGCGATTACGGGCGTTGCGCCTTCGGCGGCTCCGGTGTTGCGGAGCGCTCTCCCGCATCGCGCGATGAGCGATGCGGAAGGATACACCGCGGCCAGGCGGCGGCGGGGTGATCTATCGCAGCTCGTCCTTGACGATCTCGCCGCCGCGCATGATCACTCTCAGGTTTCTGCCGTCTGCCGCGAGCAGGCCGATGTCCTTGAGCGGATCGCCGTCGACGACCAGCAGGTCGGCGTATGCGCCGGCGGCCACGCAGCCGAGCCGACCCTGCAGCAGCATCATCTCCGCGGCGACCGAGGTCGCCTGGCGCAGGATCTCCAGCGGCGTGAACACCTCGCGGCGGATCGCGAATTCGGTGCATTGCCGGGTATAGGTGCTGCCGCCCAGGTCGGTGCCGAAGCCGACCTTCACGCCGGCGCGCCGCATCAGGTCCATGCCGCTCAGCGCCTGTGCGTATGCCTGTTCCAGCTTCTCGCGGCTCTGCGGCGCGACACCCATCGCGACGCTCGCCTCCTTGAGCGCGAAGATGATCGCCATCGTCGGCACGATGTAGGCGCCGCGCTCCGCGACGAACCGCGCCGTGTCCGCGTCGATCAGCGTGCCGTGCTCGATGCTGCGCACGCCGCACTCGACGCAGCGCCGGATCGCGCTCGCGGGGTGGCAGTGCGCAGCCGCATAGGTGCGGCGCTCGGTGCACTCGGTGACGATCGCGCTGATCTCGTCGGGGCGGTACTGGTTCATCCAGATCGGGTCGGTCGGCGACAGCACGCCGCCCGAGCCCATCAGCTTGATGCAGTGCGCGCCCTGCCGCAGTTCCTCGCGCGCGGCGCGGATGCACTCGTCCACGCCGTCGGCGATCTTGCAGCTCGAATTGAAGACGCCGCACGAGCACATCGAGTGGTAGCGCGGGCGCTCGTCGACGGGTCTGAAGTCGCCGTGGCCGCCGGTCATCGACAGGATCTTGCCGGCGTAGAAGAAGCGCGGCGCGCGGATCAGTCCGTCGGCGATCGCCCGGGAAAGGGAGTAATCGCCGCCGCCGACGTCGCGCACCGTGGTGAATCCGCAGTCGAGCGCGTGGCCGAGCATGCGCACCGCGTGCGCGGCACGGTACGCGTCGCCCAGGGTTTCGTTGCGCTGAATGTTCACGTCGCCGATCGTCGCGTGCACGTGCGCATCGATCATTCCCGGCATCAGCGTCCGGCCGCGCACGTCGATCACGCGTGCGTCCGGCGCATTGATCGGCCGATCCGACACCTCGCGGATGCGATCGTCCTCGACCAGCACGCTCATGCCTTCGCGACAGTCCGCGCCGACGCCGTCGAAGATGCGGGCGTTGCGGAAAAGCAGCTGCGACATCGCGGGATCCCCTGTTCGAACTCGGCGTGCAGTGTGCGCGCCGGCGCGCGCGCATGCAATCGCGGCGCCGATCCGCTTACCTACGGCACGGGGCGTCTTTGTCCAGACAGGCATTCCTCCCGTGCGGAGGGTCGCGAATCTCTGCGCACGCGATCGTCGCAGCCGGCGTGGTGCAGGTGTCGGAGGGCGCCGCGCGCAGATGAGCGAGCCGAGGTCGCTGCTGCTCGACGAGCCGTCGATGGGTCTGGCGCTGGTGCTGGTCGGCATCGTCTTCGACACGATCCGCGCGATCAACGCGCGCTGCGTCGCCATCCTGCTGGTGGAGCAGAACGCGGCGATGGCGCTGGAGACCGCGCGCCGCGGCGACGTGCTCGAAACCGGGACGATCGCGCTCGCCGGAGCCGCGGCGGAACTGCGCGGAAACGTGCCGGTCCGGGCGGCCTATCGGGGCGAAGCGTGACGCGCGGCGCTGCTGCGCTGGCGAACGCGTACGTAGTTAAGCGTCTTGCGCTAGCCGATGCGCATGAACGAAATTTGCGCGCGCGTCCGACCGACGTGCAAACAATCAGAACTCAGGGAGACTTCGTCGATGTTCACGCAGATCCTCGATCCCACCGGCAACCTCTTTCTTACATGGCTCGTCGCGCTGATCCCGGTGGCAGCGCTGCTGTTCATGCTCGCGATGCTGCGCTGGTCGGCCTGGCTCGCCACACTGATCGGCTCGCTGCTGACACTCGGGCTCGCACTGTGGGTGTGGCAGATGCCGGCGGCGGATGGCATCAGCGCCT
>JBAIYN010000698.1:0-4565 GCA_037915775.1 Burkholderiales bacterium
ACAGGTGATCGGCGCCGAAGATGCGCGCCGCGTTGGTCTCGCTCGCCGCGATCGGCCCGGTGTGGTCGAGCAGCTGGCCGAGTTCCTCGACCGCGTTGCACACGTCGGCCCTGAGCAGGTTCTCGCCGAAGAACTGGTGGAACATCTGCCCGACCGGACTCTTCAGGAACGCTACGCCACCGGAGTGCCCCGGACAGTGCCACGAGTACGAGCCCTCCTGCGCGTAGTGCGTCAGCGCGCGGAAGAACGGCGGCGCGAGCTGTTCGAGGTACGTACGCGCCTCACGCACGATGTAGCGCGCGACGAACTCGGGCGTGTCCTCGAACATGTGGATGAAGCCGTGCAGCTCGCGCAGCACGTCGTTCGGGATGTGGGTCGACGTGCGCGTCTCGCCGTACAAGAAGATCGGGATGTCGGCGTTGCGGCGCCGGATCTCGTGCACGAACGAGCGCAGCGCGGCGACCGCCTCGTCTATGTCGTCGCTGTCGGTGATCTCCTCGTCGTCGATCGACAGGATGAATGCCGAGGCGCGACTCTGCTGCTGCGCGAAGCTCGACACGTCGCCGTAGCTGACGACGCCGATCACCTCCACCCCCTCGGCCTCGATCGCCTTGGCGAGCGCGCGCACGCCGACGCCGCTGGCGTTCTCCGAGCGGAAATCCTCGTCGATGATGACGACCGGAAAATTGAATCGCATTGCCGCGCCCGTTGCGTCAGAAGGCGCGGATTATCGGCGCAAGCGGAGCGCGCAACAACCGAGCTGCAGGTTCGGTGTGACTTCAATGGATTCCGGGTCTCCATGCGGCCGCGCGCAGCACAAATCCGTGCCGAAACTCGGCTGCGAACCCGGATCCCGACGCTGATAGCATCCTGCTGTTCCTCGATCACCATTGCCCGGTTCAATCGCCGTCGCTGCTGGGATGCGTTCAACACAAGTGATCCTCAGTTCGGAATCACGGGCGGCGTGGCCGCGTCGTATCGCGGGCGTTTGCGTTGCGCTGGTCGTGCTTGCCGCAGCGATCGTGGCCTGGCGCCGGCTAGCGCCGACGCCGGCCCGATTACCCGAGCAGCAAAGCTCCGCGCCTGTAGATCAGACGGCGAAGCCAGCGGCCGCACCGGCGTCCGCGCAGCCTGTCACCGGTGCACAGCGCGACTCAACACCTATTCCACCGCCCACGCAAGCACCTGCCGCGAAGCAAGCCGATCCGTTCGCGGAATTCATCCGCGCTTCGAAAGGCAGCGCCGTCCCCACACCACCCAGTCAGGCACCGCAGCAGCCGGTCGCCGCTGATCCGTTCAAGGCGATTGCGGACGAGACGAAACAGCGGGAAGCGAACGCGCTGAAATCACCGTTCGCGAAGTGACCGCGATCCGGCGCGTGCGCGGTCCGCGCAACCTCAGCGCCCGCGCATTGCCAGCACGACCTGCCCGCGCAGCGAACGCAGCACGTTCAGCTCGTCGGGTGCCAGCCCGATCGCGTCGACACAGGTCCGGTCCGCGTAGAAGAAGCCCACGTTGCGGCGGCCGATGGTGAGCGGCATCAGCAGGAAGCTGCGCGTCGACGCGAAGTCGCGCGCGAACCATTCGGGCAGCCGGGCGCGCACCTTCTCGGACGCCACGTCGGCGATGTGTAGATCGGTCGCACGCGCCAGCGCGGCGGAAAACAGGTCGCTCATGCCGTCGGCGCGGAATGCAAACCGCGGCCTCGGCTGGCCGAGTCCGACGCGCACGCGCATCGCTCCCGTCCCCGGATCGCGCAACACCAGCGCCGCGCGTCCGAAGCCCAGCCCGGAGAACAGCGTTTCCAGCGCGACGCGGAATAAATCGTCGAGGTCGGCGCCGCGCGCCATCAGCTCGGTCATGTCGGCCAGCCCCGCCAGCAGCAGGTCGCGCGAGTTTGCCGGCCGGCCGACGGCGTCGCGCTCCATGCTGGGCGCGACCTCCGGCGCGGCGATCGCTCCTTCCGGGGCGATGTCCTCTTCCTCTGTGGCATCGGCGGGGCGTTCCTCGCTAAGGCGGATGCCGGTCGCCTGCTCGAACTCCTCCACGCGCGAACCGGCCTTCCGCAGCGCCTGGTCGACCGCCTCGCGCGACACTGGCAGCGCGGCCTCGAAGCGGTCGCGCAGCGCCTTCATCGCGGCCTCGAACTCGAGCCCCTGCAGCCTGCGCGAAATCGCAGCCGCTTCGTCGGCGAACTGCGCGGCCGCGCGCACCCGCTCGGCCGCGCTGCGCGCGGCCTCTATGCGCGGTGGCAGCGGTTGCACCGCAGCCATGATCCGGTCCGGCACGCGCCACGCCGTCAGCGCGGCGCTGGTCAGGTCGTCGAAGCTGACGCCCAGCGCGCGCCGCGCCGCGGCCGCATCGGTCGCCTCATCGGCGACGACGCCGGCGCGGACCGCGTCGAGCGCCGCCGGCGCATGCACGGCGACCAGCAGGCGGCCGATGTGGCGAAACATCGCCGCGATGCAGGCCTCTTCGGCTTCGTCGCCGGTGAGCAGCGCGGCGGCGAGATTGCCGGCCAGCAGCGCCTGATGGAACTCGTCGCGCACGCGCGCAACGTTCGCCGCGCCGACCACGCCGTCGAGCAGCACCAGCGAAACCGCGATCGCCCGCACGCGGTTGAACCCGAGCAGCATCACCGCGCGCGTGACCGTCGTCACGGGCACCGGCCCGGTGCGGAACGGCAGCGTGTTGGCCAGATGCAGCAATCGCTGCGTCAGCGAAAGGTCGTCGAGGATCGCATCCGACAGGTGGTGCACCGCTTCGTCGTCGCGCTCAAGCAGATGCGTGAGCCGGCTCAGCGCGTTGCCGACCGACGGCAGCGCGCCCGGCTCGCGGATCGCCGCGAACACGGGTGCCAGCAGCGCGTCGCCGGCTGGGTTGCTTGAGGACGCAAGCGAATCGGGCATCGGACGTGACCTGGACGGGCGAATTGCGCCCGTTTAGCGGCCACGATACCGGCGACTTCGACGATCGAACGACCGAAAAGGCCGCCGATCACCCCCCGCGCCGTCGGATTCGCTGCGGTCAGGCCGTCACGACGAGAACCACGGCGCAGCCGATCAGCACGATCCCGACCGGTGCGGCGAGCCTGCGCCCGATCGGCAGGTTCTTCTCCGCCGCCATCAGCGCGGCGAGCAGGAGCATCCAGGCGAGATTGCTCATGCCGACGACGAACATCACCAGCATCAGCGCCCAGCAGCAGCCGACGCAGAAGACGCCGTGCGCGAGCCCGATCCGCAACGCGTCGCCCGCCGCATTCCTGCCGTGCCAGCGCTCGCTGACGAAGCCGAACGGCGTGCGGCAGCGATCGAGGCAGCGGTACTTCAGCGAACTGAACTGGAACCCGCCGGCGATTGCTAGCACTGCAGCGCCGAGCAGCGCGCCATGCGTGGCGAACCAGGCCGATTGCGCGGCACCGCTGCGCACCAGCGAGTCCAGCGCGAGCGCAAGCAATCCGAATCCGCTCCACGCCAATGCATAGCCGACCACGACCAGCCCGACCAGCAGCCCCGCGTCGCGGCGCCCGGACGCGACCCGCATCACCACGCCGATCAGCGGCAGCACGGTGGGCAGCATCATCGCGGTGATCATCAGCAGCCACGCGCCGCTGTGAAACAGGATCGCCGCAACGACCTCGCCCTGCGGAACTGCCGCGCACCAGGCACCGAGCAGCGGCAGGTCGGTCCAGCGGCCGTGATCGAGATAGCGCGCATAGGGCCCGGCGCTCCACGCGGCGAGCGCTGCCCAGGCCAGCAGCGAAAGGCCCGCGATCAGCGCGAGCGCGATCGACACGCGCGGCGCGTTGGGTCGTTGCAGAACCGCGGAAGACATCCGAATCGGCCGAGGCGCCGCACGGGATCCGCCCGTGCGGCACCGGTGCCTTTACGCGTCGAAGTGGAACGTGCTCTGGATCGCGTTGTGTCCCGACAGGTTCAGGTCGATGCCCAGCTTCGCGTTCTTCGCCTTGTAGCTGGACGCCTTGCCGACGTAGGCCGGAGAACCGGGCACGGTGGAGAAGATCGAGTTCGTCAGCGTGGTGTTGCCGCCGTGCGGTCCCTCATAGGGTTCCAGCTCTGCCGAGCCGACGTCGCCGACGCGGAAGCTGCCCCGGCCCTGGTGCACGTCGAAGTGGATCGGCACCTTTTCGACCGACACCACTTCGCCGATCAGTTTGACCAGATCCGCCACCGGCCCGCCGAGCTTGCCGGTGTACACATCGAGCAGCGCCTTCTGCTGGCCTTCGGTCGCCTTGTCGTCGATGTACACCGCGGCCTTCCAGTTGCCTTGCAGCACGTTGCCGGGAATCGCTGCCAGGCACACGATCGTGCGTCCGGCGACGTCGACGCCGTTGACGTTGCCTTTCTCGAAATGCCAGGCGACGAAGCCCTTGCAGGTGCCGTTGTCCGGCGCTTCGCCGATCCAACATGGGCACAGAACCCTGCAATCGCACACTTCGAGCAGTTTTCCTTCGAGGTGATAGGCCATTCTTGTCTCCTCTTTCGCTTGTTGGCAGGCACTCGACCGCCCTGCACGCCCTCCGCGCCCGCGAGGGCCGTGTAGTA